>DAOSMC010000007.1:0-17892 GCA_035369485.1 Minisyncoccota bacterium
ATGGAGCAATTAGTTCGTTCGGGTTCAATTGATATTGTTGTGGTTGATTCAGTAGCTGCTCTGACACCTCGAGCTGAAATTGAGGGCGAAATGGGAGCACAGCATATTGGGCTTCAGGCGCGTTTAATGTCTCAGGCCTTAAGAAAAATTACAGCGATTGCGGCAAAAACTAAAACAGTGATTATATTTATTAATCAAATTCGTATGCAGGTAGGCATTATGTTTGGCAATCCTGAAACAACACCCGGTGGTCGGGCTTTAAAATTTTATTCTTCAGTTAGAATAGATATTCGTCGAACAGCTCAAATCAAAAAAGGAGAGGAGATTACTGGTTCACGCATTAAGGTTAAGGTAGTAAAAAACAAAGTAGCGCCACCATTTAAGATAGCCGAATTTGATATTATGTATAATGAAGGCATTTCTAAAGAAGGTGATTTGATTAACACCGGAGTAAAAACTGGTGTTATTGAACGCTCAGGCAACTCTTATGCTTTTGGCGAAACAAAATTAGGAACAGGTATTGATAATGCTAAAGAATTTTTAAAACAGAATCCAAAAATTGCTAATGAAATTGATAAAGCCATTAGACAAAAAGCCTTAAAAGAAGGAAAGTAATTAAGAAATTAATAAAAAAATCCGCCTGAGGCGGATTTTTTTATTTTAAATATTGAGCTTTGGCTGCATTATGCTCTTTGAGTGTTTTGGAAAAAATTGTTTTACCTGTTTTAGGATCCGAAAGATAATACCAATAAGGATTTTCAATAGGATTAAGTGCGGCTTTAATTGCGCTTTGTCCGGGATTATTAACCGGTCCTGGCGGTAATCCCAAATTTTGATAAGTATTGTAAGGGGAATCAATTTTAAAATCAGCAGATGAAAGTTGGCGACAATTCTCAACTTGAAGAATATTGCATTTAATATAAACAATAGTAACGTCTACCTGTAAAGGCATTTGGCTCTCTAATCGTTTTAATAAAATACCAGAAACGACAGGGCGATCTTCTTCCAAGGGTATTTCGCCTTCAATGAGAGAAGCGAGCGTAATAATTTGATAAAAATTGAGAGACGTATTTTGGAGCGCTGTTTGTATTTCTGGAGTTAAAATTTTCTGAAAATTATCGAGCATGCGTTTGGCAATGAGACGAGCGGGGGAGTTAATTTTAAAACGATAGGTATCAGGGAATAAAAATCCTTCGAGTGTTGCAGTGGGAGGCGCATTTTTTAAAAAATCGTAATCTTTTTGGAAATCAGATATTTTTAAAGTAAGAAGCGATTCGCCGTCGCCTAGTACCTCCTCCTTTTTTAATTTTTTTTCGATATCCAAAAGCGTATACCCTTCTGGAATAATAATGGTTTTTTCGGCGGGCATGCCAGCCACTAGTGTTTTGGCAATGGTGGAGGCGTCGGAACCGTAAGTAATTTGGTAAACACCCGGTTGTAATTTATTAGCCCAACCATGAATCAAGAGATAGACTTTAAAACTTTTTGAAGAACGAATAAGCCCCTGTTCTTCAAGTCGTTCGGCGATTTCTTTAAAACTATCCCCTTTTTGAACAATAAATTGAACAGTCTGGTTTTGAAGTCCCGCCTCCACGGGCAGCGGTTTTAATTGATAATAAAAAATCGCCAGATAAAAAATAATGCCGATAAGATAAATTCCTAAAACTAAAAAAAGAAATTGTTTCATAATATTTTATTTTTAAGTTTTTATAAAATTGAATATCAAATATTTTCAATCTGAAATTCAAAATTTTTTATTGCTTTACTATGATTATATGATTTGATTAATTCTGATTTGAGTCCTATGTTTTAGTGTTTTAATAGTGAAATATTACTTTTGATGAACATTCTTAATATTTTGAATAATACCCAAAGCAATAAAATTTATCAAGAGATTAGACCCGCCATAACTTAAAAACGGCAAAGGCAAACCCGTCACGGGCAAAAAACCCAGATTAGCCCCTAAATTTAAAAATATTTGAACAATCAAAATCAAAAGATAACCGAAGCAAAATAGTCGGGAAAAATTATTTTCACTTTTTAATCCAATATGATAAATTTGGAAAAACAGCCATCCGTAAATAAGAAAAAGAGTTAAAGCACCGACAACTCCCCATTCTTCAACGAAGGCTGCAAAAAAGAAGTCAGTTTTGGCTTCAGGCAAAAAGCGGAGTTGAGTTAAAAGGCCTTGTCCTAATCCTTTGCCAAACAGCCCCGCTGATCCAATGGCAATTTTGGCTTGAGAAACACTATACCCGCTGCCGAGCGGATCTCTATCCGGATTTAAAAAGGTAAGAATTCGCTCTTTTTGATAAGGCTTGAGAAAATATTGCCAACTGACAAGACTTAAAATTACAAAAACGATTAAAAGGATTACAAAATGCTTAAATTTTAAGCCAGAAACGAGGAGCATTCCTAACCAAATTAGAACGAAAAAAACTACTGATCCCATATCGGGCTGAAGAAAAGCGAGCAAGGCATACAATCCAGTATAAACAGCAGTAGCTAAAAGGCGGCGTGGCCGCCAAATTTCAATATGCCAAGTAGCAAAATAGCGTGCTAAAAGAATAATTAAAGCTAATTTGGCCAATTCTATGGGTTGAAAACTAAAAAATTTAAAATTAAGCCAGCCAGAAGTTCCTTTAATATTGGGGCCAATGAGTAAAACCAAAATCAGTAGAATTAGAGTAAAAAGGTATAGTCCAATGACGAAAAAATTTTGAGTATTTAAGATGCGATAATCAAAAAAACGAGCGATGATATAAAATACAGCAAAGCAAAAAAGAAACCAGAATGCCTGTTTTTTAAAAATTTGCAGCGGGTCTCTGTCTTGTAAAGAAAGACTATATAAAGTTAAAAGACTAAAAAGAGAAAGTAAGACGATCGGAGCAATTAAAGAAAAGGATATTTGTTTCCAAGTTTTGTTCATAAAAGCCGCAATTCTTATTTGTATGCATCAGCAAAAACTTCGATATGATAAAAATCCAAAATATTAGAATCAGGAAAATTATAAAGCCAAACATACGTAATCGTTCGACTGCTATAGGCGGCAAAATCAGAAGTTTGCGTTTTGGCCGCGTTAATAATTTCGCCGGTTTTTGAAAAAAGAAGGATAATAATTTCTACTTCAGAAAAATCCACATTAGTATTATTTTTAATTTGAGCCTGAACTTCTAAAAATCCAGCCTCCTGAGGGCCCATGAGCCGGATATGTTTGTCCAGTACTGAAAAGAGCTCAACAGTTTTTTTCGTTGAATAGAACCAGTCTTTTTGCTGGTAATCAAAATTCACCTCAACGCGATTAATTTCTTCTGCAGGAATATCAATTTTTTGAAGCAGCAGATATTTGCTTGAAAAAGGTAGAATAAAATCCTTTTCAGTGATAGTTTTTAATTCTTCACCAAAAGCAGTATAAAGAGTTGCGGTATATTTAAAATTAACTCCATATTCAGCATTGCTATTTTTGATTTGAATAAGCACTTGGCTTGTATTAGGGGTTTCAGACAATATTTTAGTAGAAACTACCTCTATCGGTAGGGCGTATTTGATACCGCAAGCAAGACAAGGGCCACCGCAATCAATGCCTTCTTCGTTGCCATTTTTAATTCCATCAAAGCAAGTAGGAGCCGGCTTAACGAAAAAAACTTTCACGAGCACAATAAGAACAATAATTAAAATAGGAATCAAAACAGCGACTATTTTTTTTCGCTTGCGGATTTTTTCTAAACGGATAATTTGTTGAGTAAAATCATCGGCCATATTTCTATTATAACTAGAAATTATTTTTTAATGATACCCCCGCCGATTAATTCTTGACGATGATAAAAAACCGCTGATTGGCCAGGCGTTACTCCAAAAATTGGTTTCTGCAATTGAAGATAATAAAATTTATGGAAGTAAAGTTTGGCTTTTAATGGTTTGCTGCGATAACGTAGTTTGACTTCACATTCAAAAGGCAGTTTGGGTTTTTGCCTAATAAAATTTACCTTTTTCAAAGTTATAATTTGTTGTTGAAAATGTTTTATTTGAGAAGCTGGTGCAATAAAAAGAATATTTTTTCTAAGATCTTTTTTGACGACATAATAAGGCTCGGCTGCCGGGATATGAATGTATTTTCTTTGTCCGATAGTGTAGAAAGCGAGCCCCTGATGTTCGCCTAGCGCCTGATTGCTGATAGCATTAATAATTGGCCCTGGTTGTGGTTTAACTAATTTTTGGATAAAACGGTCAAGATCATTTATAAAACAGAGATCTTGACTCTCAGTTATGTTTTTAAAATTCAAGCGCCACTTTTGAGCCATTATTTTTACTTCTTCTTTAGTAAAATCACCGAGGGGAAAAATAATTTTTTGGAGCAGTTTTTGATTTAAATGCCAAAGAAAATAGGATTGATCTTTGTTTTTATCTTTCGCTTTGATAATTTTAAAAATTTTTGTTTTTCTTTCGGGCAGCAGCGATTGATTAACCACCACTTTTTTTGCATAATGGCCGGTGGCAATATAATCAGCCGGCAATGCTTGGGCAAGATTATTGAGAAGGCGAAACTTTACATAATAATTGCACTCAACACAAGGATTGGGCGTAGCACCGCTTTTTAATTCATCAAGGAAATATTGAACGACATATTTTTGAAAATCCTTTTGAGCATCTAACAATAATAAAGGGATTCCAATCTGGCGCGCTATTTTTTTAACTTGCGTTTCTCTTTGTTGAATAATTTTTTTGCTTTCCTGCCACAGACGGAGATAAACGCCAATAACATGAAAATTAGCCATTGATAATAATTTAGCCGTGATGGCGCTGTCAAGGCCGCCTGATAAGCCAACAAGAACTGTTTTTGGTGAGGTATTTTTTATCATTGAATCAGAAGAATTTTAATTGAGCAATAAGAATTTCTAAAGCAGATTGATAGTCAATTGCCCCTCTTTTGACTAGCCGGTCAATTTTACTTAACTGATGATAAACGAGAGTTAATTTTTGCTGGGCATTAGGCCAGCGAGTCAAATGACGTTTGATTTGATTAATAACGAAAGGAGGCAAATCAATGTGTTTGGTTTGATGATTTAATAAATAAATAGCAGCCCGCACTTGTTTAATAAAATAATTGAAAATTTCTCCCTCATCAGTTCCGCTTTTAAGAGATTTTTCCAGATTAAAGAGCATTTGCTTTTTGTTGCCTTCAAAAAAATTGCGAAAGATGGCAAAAAAATCCGGATGTAGAGGAAAACGAGTTAAGAGATTAACTTCTTTGATGGTAATTTTTTCATTGGGTTGAAACAAAGAAATCTTTATTAATTCATTAATGAGTTGATATGGGTTATTGCCGTAATTATCAAATAAAATTTTTAAAGCGGGCAGATCAATTTTAATTTGATGCTCTTTTAATTGTTTTTTTAACCACGGCAGAGCTTCATTAAACGATTTAAATGGCATAAATTTTTGACTTTTCGTGGCATGTTTTAATAAAAAATTAAACAAATCACTTTTTTCTTTTGGCAATTTGTTCATTTCTTTTTCGTCTTTAAAAATGCCAGTAAGAATAAGATTATTTTCCTGGCTTTGATTTAAAGAAGAATTTTTTAAAAATGAAGCAAGTGAAGAAAATTCAGGGCTGTGAAAAACGTCTTTGGCTACGGCTAGTTTTTGTTGGACAAACATAGAGGTATTGTCAAAAAAATTTTTGAGATTTTGAAAAGCATCAATTTCGGTTAAATCAAAAATTTCAAAACCCAAAAGATCAGGATATTTCTTTCGATATTGTTTAGTGATTTCTTTAGTTTTTTCGTTAATGCGATAGGAATCAATCCCGTAGAGAAAATAAATCATAATTTTTGGCAATTAGGACAATAACAACTAGAGCGACTACCAATTTTGATTCTTTTAATCAAAGTACCGCAACGATAACATTTTTGGTTTTCGCGACGATAAACACGTCGGATTTGGTCATATCGTCCGGGTTCGCCTTTGGGATCTCGATAGTCACTCACCGAAGCGCCCCGGGCCTTAATAGCAGTAGCCAGCACCTCTTTAATATAATGGTAGAGGCGATGAATTTCTTTATCGGTTAAAGATCGAGTAGAGCGAAGAGGGTGGATTTGAGCCCACCACAAAATTTCATCTGAATAAATGTTTCCAATTCCAGCAAGCGCAGTTTGATCCATTAATACCTGTTTAATTTTGCCTTTTTTGCTTTGGAGAATTTTTTTCAGTTCTTCTTCGGTAAAATTATTCATTAAAGGGTCGGGTCCCAATTTCTGTAATTCTTTTAGATTACTGATCTTTTCAGTAGAATCAAAAATAATTTTAGCAAATTTTCTTAAATCCGAAAGCGCTAGTTCATACCCATTGTTTAAAAAAAGAAGAAGATGAATGTAGTTGTTAACAGGTTCACTCAATCGGCCATCACTCAAAGGAACAATTTTTTTTCCTTTGATCGCCCATTTTCCATACAAAAGATGACCAGTAAGTTTTTGATGAATGAGCAGGGCATAATTATTAGATAAATCAAAGATAATATTTTTACCTCGGCGATAAATATTTTTAATTTTTAATCCTTTAATTTGCCGAGCAAAAGTTTTAACATCTGGGCGCTTTACTATTTTGGGCGTGTCAACCCAAACATCAATGATTTTTTTGCCAACCACTATTTTTTTTAAATCGTTAACAATGGTTTCTACTTCAGGTAACTCTGGCATAATTAGAATTTTTGATAAAAATCAAGATCGCCATTCTTTTTAATTTGTTCCTCTTCATAAGGCGCGCCGAGACGACGATAAAACTCATCGGCCATATTGTGAAAAAGTCCTGTTAAAGAGGCGATGAGCCAATAACGCATTTGGCCAAACAATTTTTTGGCTGTTTTGAGCGCCGTAGTGGTAAAGGCGTAATTAAGAATACCAACAAAAGTTGTTTTGGGATCATCTTTTTGCGCTTCAGCAACAATTGCTTCTACCAACTCATCAATTTTTGGATCTAATTTTTCGCGAGTTTCTTTTTTAATATAAGGCATACTAATTTTTTATTTCCGACATCTTTAGCATACCGCAAAATGATGGATTTTTCAAACAAAATCACGACCACATAGCTATAATGTAGAGATATTCGCTCTCTTAATAAAAAGCAATGAATACCCCTTTTCTTTTTTTTCAAATTTTGATACAATAAAAATACTTTATGAATAAACAATCTAAACTTGTCATTGTGGTTATTGTTGCTCTTATTTTAATTGTTGGCACCATCTTTTTTATTATTCAAATTAACAAGCCAAAAGCCGAAGCTCCACAGATTATTACTCAAATTCAAACAGCTAATGAGAATATCGTTAATTTGGCAAAAGAAAACGAAACGCTTTTAGCCACTATTCAAGAACATTATCAAAAAAATCAAATTAAGGAAGCGCTTGATTCAGCGGTGACATTAAAAGATTCCATTCAGAAATTAACAGACACATCTCTTCAATTAACTGAGCAATTAAAGGAAGCGGTGGTTGTTTTGCCTGATATGAGTTCGGATGTTCGTTTGGTTGTAGAACAAGCTATTCAATACGAAATTACCGCTATGAACCATCTCATTACTTATTCGGCTTACAAAGAAATCCTTACCCAACAAATTGGCATTCAATATGAAGCGATGATAGATGGCCGTTCTTTAGAACAGATTCCCGATATTAATAATATTATTAAACAGATGCAGGATCTTTTGACATTAATTCAAGTCAATATTCAATCGGCTCGAGATCTATTCCAGACAATTTAAATAAATACTTATGAAGAAAAGCAATGTTCTGATTATTTTGGACGGATGGGGCATTGGTTTGCGTGATGATTCCAATCCCATTCATCGCGTTAAACCACCAACAATCGAAAATTTTAAAAAAAATTATCCGATGACCAGCTTGCAAGCAGGCGGTATTGCTGTTGGCTTGCCATGGGGCGAGGCGGGCAATAGTGAAGTGGGCCATTTGACAATGGGTATTGGAAAAATTGTTTATCAATATTATCCGCGTATTAGTTTAAATATTCAAAATGGAGAATTTTTTAAAAACAAAGCTTTAAATAACGCCTATAATTTTGCGCTAAAAAATAATTCTACTCTACACTGCCTCGGTTTATTGTCAGAAAGTCATGCCCATAGCGCTTATGATCATATTATTGCTCTTTTACAGATGGCTGTTAAAAAGCAACTATCAAAAATATGCTTTCACTTTTTTACTGATGGCCGTGACAGCCGTCCTCAGTCAGGCAAATCATTAGTGGAGCACTTTTTAACGGATAAAAAACAATTTAACATCGGAACAATAGGTAGTTTATCAGGTCGTTACTATGCATTGGATCGTTCTAAAAATTGGAGTTTAACAGAGCGCGTTTATCGTTTATTAACCGAAGGCGAGGGCAAAACAGCTAAAGATCCTTTGGAGGTTTTTGATTACTACTATAATCAAAAAAAATTAAGCGATCCTTATATTGAGCCAACTTTAATCACTTCAAATAACAATAAAGATAATTGGCCGCTCATTCGCGAAGGCGACAGCGTCATTTTTTTTGATTTCCGCGAAGATAATGAGCGACAATTAGTAAGCGCTTTTGTTTTAGACGATTTTGATCATTTTCCACGTAAAAAGATAAAAAATTTACATGTTACTACAATGACTCAATATGATGCTAAATTTCCTGTTGATGTTGCTTATTTTCCAGAAAAAATTTCTACTTGTTTGACAGATGTTATTAGCAAAAGAGGATTGAAACAAATGAAAATTGCTGAAACGGAAAAATATTACCACCTCAGCTACTTTTTTAACGGACTAACTGATAAAATTTTTCCTGACGAATTTCGCATTCTTGTGCCCTCCAAAGAAACGCCGCACCCAGAAGAATTTCCAGCCATGCGCGCTCCAGAAATCACCGAACGATTGATTGCGGCAATGAATGAAAACATCTATGATTTTATTGCTGTTAATTACGCTAATCCCGACGTCATTGCTCATACTGGTAATTACAATGCCGTAATGGAAGCTATTAAAATTTTAGATCAGCAACTTGCAAAAATTTATGAAGTAGCTCAAAAAATGGGAGCCACTTTATTTGTAACGGCTGATCATGGCAATGCCGAAAGATTATACGATCCTTTAACCGGCGAAAAAGACACCTATCACAATGCTAATCCTGTTCCGTTTTATTTAGTGGATGAAAGTTTTCGTTTGAAAACACCGCGTACCCAAGAAGAAATTTATGATGCTGAAAGTCATACCACGGGCTCCTTGTGCGATATCGCCCCAACTATTTTAGAAGCAATGAGTATTGAAATTCCTAATGAAATGACGGGCGAAAGTCTTTTCACCAACTTGATTTCGTATTTATAAATTTTATACTTTTATTAATTATTTCCAGCGTAATTAAACTTCAAAATTAATATTACTGTAAAACTTATGAAATTTTTTAAATACCCTTTTCAAAAAATAGAAAAAAAATGGTTGACTCAATGGCAAAAATCCAATTTTAAAACTTATCAAGCCAAAGATTTTCCGAAAAAATCAAAATATTATGTGTTAGAGATGTTTCCTTATCCTTCGGGCGAAGGGCTTCATGTTGGTCATGTGGAAAATTATACCGCTGGTGATATTTACGCGCGTTTTAAGAGAATGAATGGTTATGAAGTGTTTCATCCAATGGGATGGGATGCTTTTGGTCTTCCGGCAGAAAATTATGCAATCAAAATTAAAAAACATCCGTCCGAAATTGTTAAACAGAACATCCGAGTTTTTAAAAAACAATTATTACGCATGGGTTTTGGTTATGATTGGAAAAGAGAGATTAATACTACAGATCCCAAATATTATCGCTGGACACAATGGATGTTTTTAAAACTCTTTGAAAAAGGATTAGCTTATCAAAAAGAAGCGCCCATTAATTTTTGTCCTTCTTGTAAAACAGGATTAGCGAACGAAGAAGTTACGAGTGAGGGTACCTGTGATCGTTGCGGCACGCCCGTGGAGAAAAAATTATTAAAGCAATGGTGGATTAAAATTACCGCTTATGCAGAAAGATTATTAAAGGATTTGGATTTATTGGATTGGCCGGCAGATATTAAAGAAATGCAAAAAAATTGGATTGGCAAGTCAGAAGGTCATCAAATCAAATTTACTTTAAAAAATAATAACAATTTTAAGGTTGGAGAAATAGAAGTTTTTACGACGCGAGCTGATACTTTATTTGGCGCTACTTATTTAGTACTGGCGCCAGAGCATTTAGTAATCAATCAGTTAAAGGATTACATCGAAAATTATTATGAGGTACAGCATTATATAATGGATGCCATGCAAAAATCAGATTTGGAACGTACGGATTTAGCTAAAGTTAAAACAGGCGTGGAAATCCGTGGTATTAAAGCCGTTAATCCAGCCAATCAAGAAACAATTCCGATTTGGATTTCGGATTATGTCCTAATGCATTATGGAACGGGCGCTATTATGGCCGTGCCGGCGCACGATGAACGTGATTTTGAATTCGCTAAAAAATTCAAATTAAATATTGTTGAGGTAATTAGTCCGGATGGAAAAGGACATTTATTGGAAGAGGCCTATACTGGCGATGGAGTATTAATTAATTCAGGACCATTTAATGGTCTTGATAGTAAAAGCGCTCAAGAAAAAATTGCTTTATACGTAGGCGCAAAAAAGGTAACAAATTATAAAATGCGTGATTGGATTTTTTCTCGGCAGCGCTACTGGGGTGAACCTATTCCTATTATTCATTGTCCCAAATGCGGCATTGTGCCTGTGCCGGAAAAAGATTTACCGGTGACTTTGCCCAATGTTAAATCTTATGAGCCTACAGGCACTGGTGAATCGCCACTTTCTTCTATTGAAAGCTGGGTCAATACTAAATGTCCGAAATGCGGCGGTCCAGCCAAAAGAGAAACCAATACGATGCCGCAATGGGCAGGTTCCTGCTGGTATTATTTACGCTATCTTGATCCAAAAAACAACAAAAAATTTGTTGATCTAAAAAAAGAAAAAAAATGGCTGCCGGTTGACATTTATATTGGCGGCAAGGAGCACGCTGTTCTTCACTTACTCTATGCGCGTTTCTGGCATAAATTCTTAAAAGACATTGGGGCAATCACAACCGAAGAACCATTTACAAAATTAGTAAACCAAGGAATTATTTTAGGTTCGGATAGCCGAAAAATGTCTAAATCATTTGGCAATGTGGTAAATCCTGATAATATGGTAAAGCAATATGGCGCCGATGTTTTAAGAATGTACATTATGTTTCTAGGACCGCTTGAAGATATGAAGGCCTGGAATACAGAGGGCATCAATGGATTGTCGCGTTTTATCAGCCGCGTGTGGAATTTGTATCAAAATCAACTGCGCATGAAAGGCAAAGAAGTAAAAAACATGGAGCTGGAAAAAACTCTGCATCGTACAATTAAAAAAGTTACTGATGACACAGAAAATTTGCGATTTAATACCGCTATTAGCGCGTTAATGGAATGCCTGAATAAAATGCAAGAAAAAGAGATTAAAATTTCTAAAAACTATTTGAAAACATTTTTAAAATTACTTGCGCCTTATGCTCCTTTTATTGCTGAAGAATTATGGCACGCATTAGGTAGTCGCACTACAATTCACAAAGAAAGATGGCCGAAATACAATGAAAAATATTTGCAAAAAAATACTTTTGAATTGCTTGTGCAGATTAATGGCAAACTGAGAGCCAAAATAAAAGCGCCGTTAAACATTACTCAAAATCAAGCGGAAAAATTGGCTTTAGCGCAGCCGTCAGTCCAGAAATTTATCAAAAATAATAAAATTAAGAAAGTGATTTTTGTTGCCAATAAAGTAATTAACTTTGTTGTTTAGTTTATCTTAGTTTTTAAAAGCAATCTAACTTTTTAAGGATATTTTTAATTAAAAAGTTAGATTTTTTAAAAAATTAAAATTAATAGGTCGCTTTAATAAAAATTAATTTTTATGGAGCAAGGAGATTCTTCGCCATCAAAGACGAAAGATCAAACGGCTAAAAAAAATAAAAACAAAAAGAAACTAATAATTATTAGTTTTGTGTGCGTCGTTATTATACTTTTTGGCGTCAGTGGCGCCTTTGGATTAATTAAAGAAAGAATCCAAAGAACCATTGATACTTATAAAACTCAAAAAGCCATTGAACAATTCTATCAAGGATTAGATGAATATTATCAAAAATTTGCCGAAGATACTTATGGCGGCAAAACACCTCAGGAAACACTAGATATGTTTATTGAAGCACTGGAGAATGGAGACATTGATTTAGCAGCTAAATATTTTGCTATGGATGATAATTTAAGTAGAAAAAAGTGGGAAGATGGATTAAAACAAGCTCAACAAGAAGGTAGAATAGGCCAAATTGTAGAAGAATTAAAGAGAGCTCAACCATCAACTTCTCAACCTGGTTATGAAACAGCTTATGAGTTTATGATATTAGGCGAGAACGGATTAGCCGATTATTCTGTTGAAATGGAATTCAATCAATATTCTGGTGTTTGGAAAATAAAAAGTATGTAAATTTTTAATAGCAATCTATTTTTAGATTGCTATTTTTCTATCTTTTAAGATTTAATTTTTTAAGTCGTTTTTTTGAAATAATCAAAAATATGTTTCAAAAAATTTTATCACTTCTTTTTGGGTTGGGCATTATCTTTTTTCCATTGAGTGCCCTTGCTTATAGCAATACCACGACTCATCCGGCTTTAACTTCGGAAATGGTTAAATTCTATAATAATTTTTCTGATAAAAAAATAAATGATCAACAAAGACAATGGATGATGGATGGCAGTAGCAAAGAAGATGTGCCGACAACGCGCACATTAAATCATTTTTATGATCCCATTTATCAAATGGGATTATCCGGTGAAATTAATGCCGGAGAATTAACGCCTTTTATTAAAGTTTTGGAGCCAATGATTTTGTCAGCCAAAGAATGGGCGCAAAATTCTTACGCCCAAGCTACTTTTTTAGCTGAAGCGTATAAAAATGCTGCGCTCAATCCTTTTACTCAGTCTACCAAAAGTGCCGTAGAAATTTTAACAACTCATACTTGGGAAAAAGCCATAAACAGTTATATTAATGGTAATCAGCAAGATGCTTTTGAAAATTTAGGACATATTCTTCATTTAATTGAAGATATGGCTGTTCCAGCTCACGTGCGAAATGATCATCATTTAAGAGGTGATGCTTATGAAAATTGGGCTGCTCAATTTGGACCAGACAATATTAATGTTGTTTCTCAATTAAAAAACAAGAGCCCATTAAAATTTAATTCCTTAAATCAATATTTTGATTATCTAGCTGTTTATACTAACACCCATTTTTATAGCCAAGATACCATTGGTATTCAGACTGGTTATAATCAACCTGAATGGAATTATTTAAACACGAAAATATTAGATGGATATGTATATTCTATAAACAATGATGATTTTGGGGAATATATACTTGTTCGTAAGGGACTATCAAACAGCTATTTTGTTAGCACAATTTTCGATTTATCAGTGCAGGACAAATTAATTTATTCCGATTACTGGTCACATTTATCGCGACAAGCGGTTTTAACAGGTTCTGGTGTTATTGATTTGTTTTTCCAAGAAGTAGAAAAATATAAAAATGATTTAGCATTTAAAGAAAAAATTAATGAAGCAATGATTAAAACAACCTTAGAAAATATTAAAAAACTTTTTGGAAATTTATTTGGCGATAAGCAAACAGAAACAGCCAATTCTAATTTTGAGGAAATTGCTAACAATGCAAATTCAATGAATAACAACAGCAGCGAGCAAGTTAATGAGATTAATATACCCCTTACTCCTACCCCTCAAATAGAATCGCTTAATGAAATTGTTATCAACCCCACCCCTTTTTTTACTCCATCGCCAACGCCCACGTCCAAGCCTACGCCAACGCCATCATTGTCAGTAACGCCTTTGCCATCACCAACTAAAACGCCCGCCCCAACGCCTACGTTAACACCAAGGCCTACGTATTCGCCATCGCCATCACCCACGCCTTTAGTAACTGTGATTTCTTCCGGCAATTCTTCAAAAACAATTAATTTTTGCTCAATTTCCAATGGCATTCCTACAAGCAATAAAATTATCATTAATGAAATTGCTTGGATGGGGACAGAAAATTCAGCTAATGACGAATGGATAGAATTGAAAAATATTTCTAACGAATCAATCGATATTACCAACTGGCAATTAATTGACAAAAACAATCAAATTAAAATTTCTTTTCCCAGTAAAATTTTAGCGCCGGGTGAATTTTATCTTTTAGAAAGAACTGACGATGCTCCAGTAGTCAATATAAAAGCCGATTTAACTTTTACCGGTGTAATAAATGATACTGATGAAACTTTGCAGCTTTTTGATAGTCATTGTATTTTACAAGATGAAGCAAAAACAAATGAAAATGGTCAATGGCCGGCTGGTAATAAAGATGAAAAACGATCAATGGAACGAGATACAGATTTAACCTGGCATACTTATAGTGGAGAAATTAATAATGGAATATACGGCACGCCCAAACAAGAAAATAGTTTAAAAATAATTGAGCCTTCACCATCGCCTTCTCCTTCGCCTTCAGAAACGCCATCGCCTTCTCCATCTCCATCGCCTTCGTCAACACCAACACCCACGCCCACACTAACGTCAACAGCTCAAATTTTAATTTCCGAAATTCTTTATGATGCCGAAGAATCAGATGAAGGCAAGGAATTTATTGAGTTATATAATCCCAATAATTTTGAGGTAGATCTTTCTCATTGGTCGTTAAGGCTTATAAAAAATAACGAAACAACGAGTGATTCTTTGGGAAAAATCGAGACTAACGAAAATCATATAATTTCACCGCGTGGATTTCTTTTGATTGGTTATAACAAATATAGTAGTTCCACTTATAATATTGAAGCCGACATACTCCGCACCTCTTACACTCTACCCAATCCAACTCAAGAAAATATTTATACCATTCGTTTATTGAACAAAGAGGGCATTACTGTCGATGAAATAACATATCAAGAAAATAGTTGTCTCACAGGAGCCAGCTTAGAAAGAAAAGCTAAAGAAACTTCTACTTCAATTTCCATGACCGAAGGTGAAGATCAATTTTTAGGCAATGGTTATGATTCTGATTTAATGACCGATTTTATTATTCGTTCGCCTCAGCCGCAGAATTCTTCTAGTTTGCCTGAGCCACGCGAAAAACCACCCGCTCCCGAAAATATTTCTTATCAGTTTACTAACGGTGGTCTTATGCTTTATTTTTCTTTAAGTCAACCCGCCACATCTTCGGCTCTTGAGTTTGAAAGTTTTTATTCTTATTTTAAAGAAGATTTATCCAATAATTTTGGATCTTCTGCTTCTGCCATTTTGTCGGCTACTATCAAGATTACTAAAGCTGATTGGATGAATAAATCGTTTGAAGGAATGATTGAAGGATTCCCCCTAGATCAATTAAATTATTTATATTTGCGAATGCGAAGCAAAGATAAAGATGGATTAGTTTCAGATTTATCGGAAATTATTTTTGTTGAACCGGCCACAGAAATCATCAATCAAGCGCCAATAGTTTTTTACAGCGGCAAAAGGGATAAAGAATTTCCAGCGCAAAAATTTCGTTTAGGCGAATTTTATCATTTTATTTCAGAAGAATCAGGATATTTAGCTCAAATTAATGCACTGGTTTTAACTTTTAATTGTTCAATGTTTGTCAAAGCAGAAGTTTATTCCGTTGATAATGGAGAGATTAAAAATTTGATAGGCGAATCAAAAGAACCATCGCTAATAAATGTTTTTTGGTATCCCAATTATCGCGGTTGGACATTTGAAAGCGGTCAAGTGATATTAGAAAAAAACAAAGAATATGCTGTGCGATTTTTGCTGGATCATCTCATTGTTGACGGTAATTGTCAGATGGCTTTTCATCAGAACGAAGAAGAAAATAAAATGATAATGGATATTTTGGGTTATAAAACTGCTCTTAATAATTTAACCCAGAAAACAGCGAATCATAATCCGTTGCCCGAAGAAGAAACAATATTTGAAAATACAATTTCTTTTTCTGCTCAGATTTTTAGCTACAACAATTGGCCAGTGAAATTGGAGGTAGAATTGAGACCACGGCAAGAAAGTTTTGATGATCAAATTCTTAAAGGCGATTCGCATTTTTTTGAAAGTTCCTATTTAGATTCTGGTAAGATAGCGGAAATAACGGTTGGTGGCTTGGCGGATGGAGCGTATCATTGGCGAGCGCGGGTGATTGATATTTTTGGCAATCCTTCTGATTGGTATTATTACGGCGATTCGCAAAAATATTATCGATACAATTGGGAATCACCGCCAATTAATATTCAAGATAATTCCGATTTTTATGTTGATGCTGAGCGAACCGATTATCCTGAAAATACCCTTTATTATCAGCCTCTAGCAGAGAATATTAATGATCTGCCGACATCGTATACTATTTGGTATGGCCCTGATTATAGAATATTCACTTTTTCGCCTCATCAAAGTGGTTATGTTGATTCAGCTGAAGTAGCAGCACATTACAATCATTGCACGTTTCCCATGAGCGCGGAACTTTATTCTTTATCTCCTGACCAAAATGATGGCTTGCCGGATCAGCTTTTGGCCAAATCAATGGATGACATTCCGCACCCCATCTCTGATTATACACAGCCATATTTTGAATCATTCAAACTTGATGGTTGGCGTTTTGATCGAGAAGTTTATTTAGAAGCCGGCCATTTTTATGGTTTGAAAATTAAATTTTCCGATAAGCATGATTGGGCCGGAATGGCGAATTGTGGAGTGCAATTTGGTCTTCGTAAGGATGCGAATAATTCCCGAGTTTATACTATGCGAGGTGGTCGATTATATCTTGATTTTGATGAGGATCTGAGATTGGTGATTTATAAAAAAGACATAGCGGAAAACGAAAAAGCAACTGATTCTGTGCTAGATAGCAATAATGAAACAGAGCAAAATGAAATGACTAATTCAGAAAAAACAGTTGATGAAAATCAGCCTCTTCAAAATGATAATTGTGAAAATGAGGCTGAGGCGCCTTTGTGCAGTACATCAGAAATTGAGATCAATGACCAAGTTGAAAATTTGGATGCTGAGCTAAACACATCAATTGATAATCGTCAGCCATCAGAAGAGGATTCTTGTTTTGAGGAAAACCTTTTGTTGCCAGAAGAGGAAAGTGTTTCACCATCAGAAAATGAAAATATTTTATTGCCAGAAAATATTGCGCCACCAGTTGAAACAACAACTTCAACTGAATTAATAAATTCTTCTGATTCTTTTCTCAATGAAAATACCTCGTCATTAGAAAATTTTTCGTCGTCAGATCAAACAGTAGAGGAAGAAGAAATATCAGAGGAAACATCAACGAGTGTAGAAAACGAAAGTGAGATAGAGCCGAAGGCGATAATAACAGAGGAAGAATCAGATTTATTTCCGGATGATAGTGAAACGACCCTAATGGATCTATCTGATATTGAGGAAAAAACAGAAGAGGAAAATGAAAGTGAAATGATGCCGGATTTATCTGAAGTTGAAGAAGGAGAAAAAGAAAGCGAAAGTGGAGATGGAATAGAATAGACTAATGAGCAGGCGGCGCCGCTTTAAGCGGCGCCGCCTTCTTCTTTCGTCTCTAACTTCCGCTGTTATGCTTTAGCATAACAGCACCGTCTGTCCCTTCCGTTTCTAATTTGCGCTATTATGTTTTAACTTCTGCTGTTATGCTTTAGCATAACAGCACCATGCCACTTGTGCCTTTTGTTTCTAATTTATGGTGTTATGCTTTAGCATAACAGCACCGTCTGTCCCTTCCGTTTCTAATTTGCGCTA
>DAOSMC010000007.1:17992-23245 GCA_035369485.1 Minisyncoccota bacterium
TTAACTTCTGGTGTTATGCTTTAGCATAACAGCGCTGCCTGCTCTCTCTGAACTTTATTCCAAATCTCTTCCTGAACTTCATTCTAAATCTCTCTCCGAGTATTTTATCTATTATTTTTAAAAAATATTTTATTTACCATTTTTTAAAATTAAGCAAGTGAAGTAGAGGCAGCCGTGATTTTAAAAATAAATGCAATTGATTAGCTCATGAGTTAGCTCATGAGCTAACTCATGAGCTACGAAAAAGCCTTTTATTTTTGAAAATTATTCATTTCTCATTTAAATTTTTCTAATCCCTTGATTTTTGTAAAAAAATTTCTAAAATTCCTTTTAGTTTCTTTGGTAAGTAGGCAACTGCTATTAATATTTTGAAACGGCTTTCGCCAAATCAAATATTAATAGAGGAAAGTCCGAACACTCTATTGTTTTAAACTTCTTTTATGCAGTTTAGAACAATGGCGCGGGTAGTTGCTAACAGCAACCGGCTGGCATTAGCTAGTCAGGGAAAGTGTCACAGAGACTATACCGCTCTGACTTCTGTCGGAGTAAGGGTGAAAAGAGTGGAGGTAAGAGCTCCCAGCTTTGATTGGCGACAATCAAAGGTGAAAAACCCTACCCAGTGCAAGATCGAACAGTCGCCTAAAGCGACAGGTGGATCGCTCTGAACTGAATGGCAACATTCAGTCAAGATAAATAGTTGCCAGTCATTGAAATGCAAGTTTCAATGACCACAGAATTCGGCTTATTCTTATCAAAGGAACAAAAACTATCAGAAAATCCTGCCCACCGGCAGGGTTTTCTGATTTTTTTTTGCTTTTTAGTTTGTTTAGGAAAAGAGGCGGGCGGCGGAAAATTTTCAAAGAAAATTTTCCGCCGCCGCCCCACCGTTTTCCATTATTTTATCAATTGATTGTTGAATAAACAGCAAAAATCACCCGGATACTGGTAACTCAAAGAAATTTGATTTATACTCAAAGCAGTATTTCACCCTTTCGCGCTAAAAACTAAAAATAAAATTCCAAAGATCAAATTTTAGCTGTTTTAACATTTCAAGGCACATGCAATTAGTTGACAATTGAAAAATTAGCAGTAAACTTTAATTATTATGGACAAAAAAGTCTACGAAATTACTTTTGTTCTAAGCAGCCGATTGATAGATGCAGAACTAAAAGAATTGTTAGAGAAAATCAAGCAAGGGCTTGAAGGATTGGGCGCTAAAATTTTAAAACAATCAGAATTTAATAAAATTAATCTGGCCTATCCCATTAAAAAAGAAACCCAAGCGTACTTTGGTTATTTTTGGTTTGAATTAGAGCCGGAAAAAATTTCCGAAATCAAAGATGTTTTTCTATTTGAAAAAAATATTCTCCGCTATTTAATTGTTACGCCGCCTCCAAAACATCAACAAAAAACAGTTAAACCTAAAGCTCAGCCCCGAATCTTGTCTAAAGAGCAGATTAGCGCCTTAGAAGAGTTTGTTCCTCTTGCTGCGGAAGGTATAGAAACTAGCACCACTCAAGAAAGTAGAGAATTAACTGAAGTTGAAGAAGAAAAATTAGAAGAAAAATTAGAAGAAATTCAAAAATTAGCTTAAAAACAAAAAAAGGTCTTAAATTAATTTTTTGTAAGTATGAATTTTAATAAAGTATTTATTCTTGGCAATTTAACACGTGATCCAGAACTGCGCACTACGCCCGCCGGTCAGAGTGTGGCCTCTTTTGGCGTAGCTACAAATCGTTTTTGGAATGACAAAAATGGGCAAAAACAAAGTGAAGTAGAATTTCATAATGTTGTGGCGTGGGGGAAATTAGCTGAAACAGCCAGCCGTTATTTGTCCAAAGGTAAATTAGTTTTTGTTGAAGGCCGATTAAAAACACGCAGTTGGACTGATCAAAATGGTGTTCGTCATTCGCGAACGGAAATTATTGCTCAGAATTTCCAACTTGGTCCGCGCGGAGCTGGCGAAACTATTACTCCGACTGGCGCGAATGAAGGCATTGATGCCGAAGCTCCAGCTGATTTAGACAATCTTCCCGAAGATATCCCCGTTATTAGCGAAGATGAAATTTCAGCCGACGATCTCCCATTCTAATAATTAATTATTTAATCTATGAAACAATGTTTTTTTTGCAGTCAAAACGTAGATGAGGTGGATTATAAAGATGTGGAATTATTGCCGCGTTTTTTAACGCTTCAATCAAAAATTATTCCAGCAAAAAAATCTGGTTTATGTCGCAAGCATCAGCAGCGATTAACCAAAGCAGTTAAACGAGCACGCTATTTGGGATTAATCAAATACCAGCCCTAATTTAACTTTTTGATATTTTTTACGTATAATCTAATAGCCATCAATTAACATTGTTGGATTTTATGAAACAAAATACAAAATTAATTACTATCATTATTATTAGCGGTTTTATCGGCGCCATCGTCGGCAGTTTTGTGACTCATCAAATTTCTTTTAAGAATTCTTCTCTTGCTTCAGAAAATATTATAACAACAGCAACTTCAACCGAAATAACCGAAGATACATTAAATCCCGAGAGCAATCAGTCCGGTTCTCATTTTCTGGCAAATTTGTGGGATGATATTAAAAATTTGATTCCTAAATGGGTTGAGTTAAAACCATCAGAACAACCTAAGACGAGCGCTTCGCCAACGCCTATTCCCACTCCAGCTTTCTATAATTCCCAAGTAGCCTATGAACAAAGAATTATTGAAGTGGTTCAAAAATCATCGCCCGCAGTTGTCAGCATTATCATTACTAAAAACGTTCCGATTGTTGAAAGATATTACTCAAATCCTTTAGAAGAATTACCACCTGAGTTTCAGCAATTCTTCTGGCCATTTTTTCAATTTGAAATTCCTCAGTATCAAGAGAGGGGAACAGAAAAAAGAGAGGTGGGCGGCGGCACAGGGTTTATTATTTCTTCTGATGGCTTAATTTTAACAAACAAGCACGTTGTGAGTGATGAAAATGCCGAGTATACTGTTTTTCTGACTAATGGAGATAAGTATCAAGCCAAAATTTTAGCGCAAGATCCTATAGATGATATTGCTTTAATTAAAATTGAAGCCAATAATTTGCCTACGCTTCCTTTGGGAAATTCCGACGGCGTTCAATTAGGCCAAACAGTTATTGCCATTGGCAATGCCCTGAGTGAATTTCGCAATACGGTTTCAGTGGGTGTTGTTTCTGGTTTAGCGCGTTCGGTTGTGGCCAGCGATCAAATGGGCAATGTTGAAACCATTGAAGATGTTATTCAAACAGATGCGGCTATTAATTTTGGCAATTCCGGCGGTCCATTAATTAATTTGAATGGTGAAGTGATTGGAATTAATACAGCTATTGCTTCGGGTGCTGAAAATATCGGTTTTGCTATACCGATTAATCGCGCCAGCAAAGATATCCGTTCCTATCAAACATCAGGGAAGATTTCCGCGCCTTTCATTGGTATTCGCTATACAATAATTACTCCTAGTCTGCAAAAAGAAAAAAATCTGCCGGTTGATTATGGCGCGTTGGTGAGTAAGGGTCAAAATGGGGAATCAGCGGTTTTCCCTGATTCTCCCGCGGCCAGCGCTGGCATTAAAGAAGGCGATATTATTTTAGAAATTAATGGTCAAAAAATTACCGTTGATCGTTCTCTTTCTGCTATTATCAAAAATTACAATGCTGGCGAAAAAATTATCTTAAAAGTTTTACGAGATCAGCAAGAATTAAACATTGAAGTCGTTTTGGCCGATCGGCCAGATAATCTCTAAAAATAATTAATTAAAAAATATGCCATTTAATCGTTTTACTTTAAAAGCTCAAGAAGCACTCCAATCCGCTCAAGAATTAGCCGTGAGTAAAAATCAGGGCGAATTAAAGCCGGTTCATTTGCTTTATGCGTTAGTGATTCAAGAAGGAGGGGTGGTGGGAATGCTTCTAACTCGTCTCGGAGTAAGCATTAATTCTTTAGTCAATGCTTTAGAAAACGAACTCAACCGTTTACCAAAGCTTTTTGTAGTCAATGCTAATGTTGGCCAGCTTTATTTATCGCAAGATCTTATTAAAGTTTTAGATCGAGCGACCAAAGAAGCAGCTGATTTAAAAGATGAATTTATTTCTTGTGAACACCTGCTTTTGGGTATTATTGAAGTTGCTTCAGATTTAAAACCGGTTCTAACTAAATTTGGTATTCAGCGCGAAGCTATTTTGAGGGTTATGCAAGAAGTGCGAGGCAGTCAGCATATTACCGATGAAACGCCGGAAAGCAAATTTCAAGTTTTAGAAAAATATGCAGTGAATTTAACCCAACTGGCGCGGGAGCAAAAACTGGATCCTGTTATTGGCCGAGAAGAAGAACTTTATCGTGTTATTCAAATTCTTTCACGCCGAACCAAAAATAATCCTATGCTCATTGGCGAGCCCGGCGTCGGCAAGACTGCTATCGTTGAAGGCCTCGCTCAAAAAATTGTAAATGGTGAAGTGCCGGAAAGTTTAAAAAATAAAGAAATAATTTCTTTGGATTTGCCGGGTATGGTAGCGGGAACAAAATTCCGTGGTGAATTTGAAGATCGCCTCAAGGCTTTTATTAAAGAAATAAAAGCAGGAGAAGGAAAATACATTTTGTTTATTGATGAAATCCATACTATTGTAGGTGCGGGCGCAGCCGAAGGCGCAATAGATGCTTCAAATGTTTTGAAGCCATCTTTGGCGCGCGGCGAATTACATGCCATTGGCGCCACTACACTCAGAGATTATCAGCGGTATATTGAAAAAGATCCGGCTTTGGAAAGACGTTTCCAGCCAGTTTATATTGAAGAACCTTCAATTGAAGAGGCGATTGCCATTTTGCGCGGTCTGAAAGACAAATACGAAAGTTTTCATGGTTTAAAAATTTCTGATAGCGCGCTTGTCGCCGCTGTTAATCTTTCCGTGCGCTATATCCCAGATCGCTTTTTGCCGGACAAAGCCATTGATTTAATTGACGAAGCCGCAGCCGCTCGTCGTTTGGAACTTGATAGTATTCCGCCAGAAGTGGAGGAGTTGCGTCGCAAAATTCTTAATTTAGAAATTGAAAAGCAAGCTCTAAAAAAAGAAAAGAAAGCTCAGATGCGTTTAAAGAAAATAGAAGCTGACCTGAAAAAAGCTAAGGAAGAATTCAAAAAATTAAATGAGAAATGGAGTGGAAGCAAAAAATTAATTGACGAACTTCATAATTTAAGAAAAAAACTGGAAGATCTTAAAAAAGAAAAAGAAATTGC
>DAOSMC010000007.1:23345-24777 GCA_035369485.1 Minisyncoccota bacterium
CCCGGCTATGTTGGGTATGAAGAAGGCGGCCAATTAACCGAAATCGTAAAACATCGGCCGTATAGCCTTATTTTATTTGATGAAATTGAAAAAGCTCATCCTGAAGTTTTTAATATCCTCCTTCAGATTTTAGATAACGGTCGGCTGACTGATGCAAAAGGACGGACAGTAAATTTTAAAAACACCGTTATTATTATGACTTCCAATGTAGGTAGTGAATATCTGGAGCAGATGTCTTCTTTAGGATTTAAAATGGGCGAAGAAAGCGACAAAGAAAATCCAGCCACGCAAAATCTGAGAGATAAAATTCGCCTCGCGCTTAAAGAGCGCTTCCGCCCCGAATTTTTGAATCGTATTGATGAGATTATCATCTTTAATCCTTTAACGCCTAAAGATATTGAACAAATTGTAGAAATTCAACTCAGCGTCCTCAGAAAGCGATTAGAGAATAAAGATATTAAAATAGAGCTCAATGATGATGTAAAAAAATACTTGGTTCAAGAAGGTTTTAGTCCGGAATTTGGAGCGCGGGAATTAAAACGAGTAATTCAAAGATTGATTTTAGATCCATTAGCCCATGCAATAGTAAGCGGTGAAATCAACGCGGGCGATACAGTAAAATTAACGCTCAGCAATAATAAAATTGTTTTCAATCAAACAAACATAACTAAACAAACGCGAAGTAAAACAAAATGAGATATTTTATTGTTAGTTTTCTTTTAGCCGAACTATATCTTGTTAGTGGCTTCAGCTATTTTTGGCTGATTATTGCTTGGCTTTTAGCTTTTTATTTTTTAATTAATCAATTTCAAGGATTGGAAGAATGGGAGGATAAATATCTTTATTTAGCTTATCCATTGGCTTTGCTTTTTGGCCTCTTTCTCTATTTTCCTAAAAACTTTACGTGGACCAATTTTACCAATCAAATTTTTCTGATTGCTGGTTATTTTATTTTTTATTTTTTGACGAAACTGTATCGGCGTAACTGCTATCAGCCGGACTTTTTTCGAATTTTTGGACCTATCGCGGTAGCACCTTTAGCATTTCTCTTTTTCCGTTCCAATCTCTTTCAGAATTTTTTCTGGAAAGAGCTTATTGTTTTTCTGGCGCTTTTTTTGCTCTTTGAAGTGTATCGCCATGTTTTTGCTAAACAAAAAATGTCAGCTGCATTGTCTTTGATTCCTGCTTTTGTTTTGTTGGAATTTAGCTGGATTTTGAATTTTTTGCCTATTAATTTTTTAAGCCTCGTTGTGATTTGGATTATTCTTTTTGTTTTGATCAATGAGTTTTGGCTTTTGAATTGTGAGCGGCAGTTTAATTTGAAATATTTTTTACCAGAGTTGCTTTTTGGGTTGATTTTAATTGCAGTTATTCTTTTAAGCAGTTCGTGGTGGATGCTATAACCAATTGAGGCATGGGGACGCTCATTTTA
>DAOSMC010000008.1:0-19662 GCA_035369485.1 Minisyncoccota bacterium
CCCAGAAGAAAATGGAAGAATTGGCAGAAGAATTTAAGAAAAAAGGAGTTATTCGCAGTTGGAAGTTAAAAGATGTGGTTTTTGATTTAGATATAGAAAATAAACAAATTAAAGGAATAACGCCTACTGATTGGGAGAGGACGAAGATTGAAGAATAAGCTTTTATAGAATACATTTTAACACACTGTCTACCGCATGGAATTTTGTACCGCGCAGGGCGCACGACCATGAATCTTGCGTGTGGTTTGCGGCCATAAATCATCATATATACTTTTTTAATCCCATCAAATTTTGAATTTTCCCTAAAAACCCTCATTTATTGAGGGTTTTTAAATTAAAGTTATCCACTTAATTACTTGCTTTTGTATTTTATATTTGTTTTTGTTATAATTAAAATGTTTAGATTTCATTGTGAAATTAGATAATTAATAATATAATATTTATAATGATTAAAAATTAATTAAATTAAGGAAAAAGGTCAAAAATAAAAAAGTAAATAAAATAAAAAACATGAAAAAATTTTGGCTCATTAGTCTTTTATTCGCCGGTTTAATGTTTGCCGGTACTAATTTGGTAATGGCTCAGCAAACATTGCCAGCCGGTGGAGATAGTTTTGAATCAGCAAGTTTGATTCAGCCGGGTAAATATCAAAGCGGTTCTTTAGATGAAGAGACGGGGTTGGAAAAATATTATTTTATAGAAGGAGTAAAGCCCGGTCAGGAAATTAAAATTAAAGGAGTTTTTATGGCGGGTAGTCATAGTACGTCCAATAAAATAATTCTTTATAATGAAGAGATGGAAGAATTATTAAATGTCGACGATATAAATAATTCTTCTGTAGTACTTTCTGCTTCTTGGCTGCCTAACTCTGACCAGTCAAGTTATAAATACTACTTTAAAATTGTTAATGAGGGTAGTGATTTGTGGTATCAGACAGAATCTTTTACTTTAGAAATTTCTTTGGTTGATCGTTATGATGCTGGTAGTCAAACCGATGCTGGCGATACCATTGATAAAGCTTTGGCCATTGCTCCAGCAAGTAATTATCAATCATATCTGGCTGGCTGTTGCGCTTGTTCGCCATATCAGATCCAAGAGGGAGGAACGGATTTTAAAGATTTTTACAAAATTGCAGTTAAAAAAGGACAGACCTTAAACATAGAAGTAGTGCCTCCTTCAGAAGCCGAAATGGAGTTAGAGATTTATAATACAAAAAGACAATTATTGGAATCTGAAACAGCTGAAAATGAGGGAGCAATTCTTACTACTTCTTTGAATGTAATTAATGACGGTGATATTTTCGTGGCTGTCATTTGCGGGGACTATTGTAGTTCAAAACTTGTTGCTTACACTTTGAATGTTACCACCGCAAGTGCGCCGGGAGAAAAACCGGTAATTGGTGAAGTTGCGTGCGGTGAAGATTCCGATTGCCCAGTGGGCCTTGTTTGTTCAGATGGTCAATGTGTTTCTGAATGTGCGAGTGATTCTGAGTGTGGAAAAGGATTAGTATGCCAAGAAGGAGTGTGTGTTTATAATATTTTTAATGATTTTTATAAACAGAGTGAAGGAGAAGAAGGAATGTGGAAAGGGTTTCCCGCGATAGTTTCTAAAACATTATTTAGCGGTTGGCGTTTTTGGCTTTCTCTGGTATTAATAATCATTTTTTACATTTATTTTGCAATTTGCTTACAAACATTAGCAAAGAAAACTAATACTTCCAATGGTTGGCTTGCTTGGATTCCAGTGGCTAATCTTTTTCTAATGATTCAAATTGCTCAAAAACCTTTGTGGTGGTTTATTTTACTGTTAATTCCTATAGTTAATATCGTTATTGGCATTATTCTCTGGATGAAAATTGCAGAAAGAAGAGGAAAGCCGAATTGGTGGGGAATTTTACTTATTGTGCCGGTAGTTGGTATTATTGTTCCCGGTTATTTAGCCTTTTCTGGAAAAGAAAAAATAGAAATTACTCCACCGTATACTGGCACGGGAACACAAGAAGCCAATAAACCAGTGGTTGGTTATCAACATCCTTGTAAATATTGCGGAAAATTAATTCCGCCAAATTCTGCTATTTGTCCTTTCTGCGGAAAAGCTAATCCACTTGGACCTTATCGTTGTCCTAAATGCCACGAACCAATTGAAAAAGAATGGCAGGTCTGTCCAAATTGTAACCAAAATCTGAGAATTGTTTGTCCTCATTGCGGAAAAATAACCTTTTTCGGCGACCATTGCGAGGATTGTGGAGCACGTCTTTTTGTTAAATGTCCTCATTGTGGACAAGAACAACCACCGCTAACAGATAATTGTATTAAATGCGGAAACCCTCTTAAAGTCGAAAAGAGGTAAATTTAGAAATCTTTAAAAATATATGGCACTTCAACCATTTACAGATAATTTTACCGATAATTCAAGCGAAGCTGGCTTTCAATTTACCTTCAATTGCGCTCTTTGTGGCGAAGGTTATCAAACAAAATTTATTTCCTCAAAGTCTTATAAAAAGGGAAAAACAGCAAAGACTATTGGCGGTATTTTCGGAGCAGCGGCTCAAATGTTAGGAAAACATAATATCGGTTATGGAGTAGAAAGAGCCACCGATGTTCTTGGCGATAAATTTGGCGAAATGTCACCAGAATGGAGAAAAGAGCATGATACGGCTTTTGAAACTTCCCAGATTGAGGCCAAGGCGCATTTTCATCGCTGTCCCAAATGTACCAATTGGGTTTGCGAAAATTGTTGGAATGAGCAAGAAAACCTTTGTGTTTCTTGCGCGCCAAGAGAAGCCGTAGAGGTAGTTGCCGCCAGAGCTAAGAAAAAAGCCGAAGATATTGCCGGCAAAGCAGCGGCAACCCAAGTTTTTACCGGTGAAATAGAGGCAAGGCAAACTATCTGTCCTGCCTGTGGCAAGCCGGCTGGAACCGGTAAATTCTGCGTTAATTGCGGTGCTCCGTTAGAATTTGTAGCATGTTCTAAGTGTGGAGCAAAAAATCCGGTTGGTACCAGATTTTGCGGCAATTGCGGAGAAAAATTAACAAATTAATATATTTAATAAATATATGAATCAAGCAATTTTTGTACCACAATCTATATTTAAAATTAGTGGAGAGGGTGTAGTTGTTACTGGTTTTTTGAAAAGCGGTGTTTTAAAGCCGGGAATGTTTACAGAAATAAAAAAACAAAAAATAAATATTATTAATATAGAAGCATTTAATAAAAAAATGGAAGAAATTAAAGAAACAGATTTAGCCGCTAAATCACTGGCAATAATTGTGCCCGAGGGCGCGGAAAAAATTTTAACAGGTTTTATAAATCAAGAATTAATTTTTATAGAGTCAAAATAAATTATTAAATTATTATATGGAAGAAAAAGAAACAAGCAATCAACAAAAAGAATTGCAACAAGTCGAAGAAGAAAATATAAACAATCAACAAGAAGAATCACCACAAGCTGAAGAAGAAAATAAAGAAAACCAATTTACTAAAACTGCTGTAGGTGAAGAAAAAAAAGAGCCGTCTGTCCTTTTTGAGGTAAAAGGGGATTTTGTTTTGATTGATGAAACGGGAAAAGAGAGTGAATCCGGCCAAGCAAAATTTGTTCTGGATGAAGAAAAAATTTCCGTTGCTTCAGAAAGTGGCAAGGCAACTTCTCTTCCCTTGAGAGACATTGGTGATTTTTTTGTTGAAGATTACAAAATCTACTTGCTGCTACCCAATGGTGGGAAAGTAATAATTGCTCAATTAGGTTATCAATATGAAGATTTTGTTAGAATACTTACTAATCTTCGCCATGAAATTATTCAAAAAGAACTTTTATTTAAAGAAGGCATTAGAAAGTCTGGTTTTGAAGGAGAATATGATTATCAAAGCGAAGGGAAAAGACATCATGGAAGGACAAAGGTTGAAATTTGCGATACGGGTTTGGTATTAAAACCCGAGCAAGGGGATTTAATCAGAATTCCTTATAGTGAAATTAGAGAAATTTCCGAAAAGGATTATAAAATTTTTATCACTGCTCAAGCAACTTCACTAGAACTATCTCTTTTTGGAGAAAAGTTTAATAGTTTAAGCAGCGAATTGAAACGGGCCATGGCGGAATTGTCTTTGAGAACTCAAGAACTTTTGAAAGAATTTTTACCGGGGCTAGACCCTTTAACGATTAAAAAAGCCGCCGAACTTTTAAAAGATGGCAAAGCGATTAACAAAGCCGAGCTTGATAAAATTTCGTCAAAAATTTGGTCCGAGTTGGAAAAAGAATTAAGCAAAATAGGTATTTTAGAATCTTACAATTATCTAAAATCTTTATCCAAAATCGGAGAAATTTTTGTTGGCATTAAAAGAGATTTAATGGGTGATTTAACCGGAGAATATGTTTGGTTTTTAATGCCAATTTCTTCTGAAAAGGGCGATAATTTTTTTGTTATGGAAGCGGGCTCTACTATTGAAGGCGGCGGAAAGGCAACTTATTTATTTAAAATGCCTACGGGTGAAGATATAGAAAATTTAGTTCAAAAGTTTAATCGTTGCATGTTAGCTATAAATTTTCGTCGGGAACCAATTTATTTGAAAGATGAAGATTTGGAAAAACCTGATTATTCAAAATATAAAATAGCCATCAGTAAAATTCCGGAATTAAAACTTCTTCGTCAACTTTTCGCTGGCCGAGTTATTCATACATCTCCGGAAAATTGGAAAGAAAATATAAACAAACTCATTAATCCGTAATTACTTTTATGAACTTAAAAGATTTTAAAATTGATCTACCAACAAACTGGCGGGAAATTTCTCGTTTTGGCACTGAAAATCAATCTTCAATAAAAATTTATCACATCAGTCCATTATCAAAAGTTGATCCAGATATACGCGAAAATAAAATTTTACCCTCTTCAAATCCCAGGGTAACTATTACTAGGGAAAGTGTCCCAGTGCCTAGGGGGGCGCCCATGCCCATAAAAGATTATTACGAAAGTATGAAAGTAGCGATTTCATGCGGTTTGTTGTCTGCTGATTGGACAAAAAAGATTGATAAGTTGCATAAAGATTCAATTAAACTTCATTGTCCTGATGATGGTGATTTTGACGCTGATATTGTCATTGCTCAATTTCAGTCCGAAGAAATTGCTAAACAATACTTTAAAAATATGAGTTTAATGCCCACTCAAGGATTTGATGTTCCTATGCCCATGGGGAAAGACACCCAAATGCCCGGAGCGCCAAAAGATTTAACTATCTATCAATATCTAAAGGATTTTGACAAATACCTATCCAAGGAATTTTTGGAAAAATATGTACCCAAAGAGCAATTAGAAAAAATGGAGCCGGAGATTTTTGAAAAAATTAAAGAATCAAAACCGGAGATAAAAAAAATGCAATCCGAATTAAAAAATATCCAAGAGAAAAAAATACCTGAAATAAAAAAACAATTTTTAAGTTCCGGAGTTCAATATAAAGAAGGAAAATACTTAGGTTGCGATGTTATTTATATGGAAAGCAAAAATTATTCGCCACCGCCAAAACCAAAATCATCATCTCAAAAATCCTCCGGAATTCGGGGAGGAGGTGGTTTGGAAACCAGATTTGATCCCTTACCAAAAATCCATCAACCATACCAAAAAACTCTTATTATTTATCAGGCTCTTTTGATTAAAAATTTTGTTATCACCGGTAGTTTGTTGTCAATAATTAATGCTTCACTGCCGGGCATAACACCTTGTTATTCATTAACAAAGTTTAAGAAAAAAATTTCAACTTTCAGAGAGGGAGGAGAAGTATTCAAAGATATTTCTATAGTGCCAATAGTAAGCAATTACGCTAAAGAGGGTTATTTATACAAAGAAGAGGTAGAAGAAATTCTCAAAAAAATAATCGCAAAACTATCAAAGAATGAAAAATAAGTATTTAAGTATACTATTACTCTAAAAAAGGATTTATTGTCAAAGAATTACTTTAACTAAAACAAAAAATCTACTCGTTCTGAGCAATTTTGATTTTAAAAAATTTCTGATATAATTTTATTGGAATAGCGAGAATTGGTATTCATCGGCTTTGCTGATGGCAGTGTTGCGCAATAAGTCCGCCATCCGTCTTTGTGCGGTGGATTTACTCGAAAGGGTAGAAGGTGTGGTGAAAAGCAACATTGATTTACGGATATACCAAGAGCCGCATTCGCGGGAGCGAACAAAGAATAAAACAAACAATGAAATCTTGTTTTTCTTTCAGCAGCTTGCTTTCCAATAAAAACCTCCCATTTCTGGGAGTTTTTGTTGGAATAAATAATGAGTAGCGGGGTAAGGCAAGTTTATGCATAGTAGGTATTAGCATATTTTTCAAATTAGGGGAGGTGTTTTTTTGTTTATTTTATTATATGGTATAATTAAATAAATTTGATATAATAAAAAGAGAGCATTTATTCATTAGTAGCCATTGGCCAATTTTAATAAGAGTTAAGAATAATTTTTAATCAATGGCCTATAAAAAATTAAGCGCTAATTTAAAAAAGAGAAAGTCAGGAAGTTCAGCGGTGAAACGAAAAAAAGAACCTCTTTCTAAAAAGAAAAGTAGAGTTAAGGTTTCGCCGAAAAGAAAGAAATTAGCAAAAAGAGAGCTATTGATTAAGCCTAAAGATAATCTCATTATGATGCCGATTGCTGATCACGATTGGGAGGCGTGGCAAGTTTTTAATCCTGGTGTTATTGCTTTAGAAGACAGAATCCATTTTATTTATCGAGCAATTGGTGTTGATGGGATTTCGCGTTTTGGCTATGCTTCTTCGCCAGATGGTTTTTTAATTGATGAGAGGTTACCACGTCCTGTTTATGAGCATCCTTCATTAAATTCTGGTTTAAATTATTATTCGTTTGGTTCGGGCGGAAGTTTTGGCGGAGCAGAAGATGCACGGCTTACTCGAGTTGATAACGAAGATAATATTTTTATGACCTATACTGCTTGCGATGAAGGGTTGAGAGTGGCTCTTACTTCAATAAAAGTCAAAGATTTTTTGAAAAAAAATTGGCAATGGGAAAAGCCGGTTCTAATTTCACCACCGGGTGAAGTTCATAAAAATTGGGTTATTTTTCCAGAAAAAATTAATGGCCAATACGCTATTTTACATAGTTTAAGACCAAGAGTTTTGATTGCTTATCGAGATAACTTGAATTTTCAAAAAGGGGAGTACATTAATAGTTTTTATGATGGTTACAACGAAGAAACAGGGTGGGAAATTAGAATTAGAGGCGCTGGAGCGCCACCTATTAAAACAAAATATGGATGGTTAGTATTTTATCATGCTAATGACAAATCAGATCCTAATAAATATAAAGTGGGAGCAATACTTTTAGATTTAATGAATCCTGAAACAACTCTGATGCGGTCTTCAAAGCCTATTCTTGAGCCAGATGAACCTTTTCAGTCTAATGGTTTTAAACCCGGCATTGTTTATGTTTCAGGCGCGGTAGTTAAAGATGGCACCCTTTTTATTTATTATGGCGTAGCGGATAATTATATTTGTGTTGCGTGGGCTAATTTTGATGAATTTTTAAATGATCTCGTTCAACAGACAAAGCCAAAATTAAAGCAAAAAGTGATTTTGAACAAAAAAGATGCTCGGTAATTTTAATAAAATTGTAAGATGAACTTTTTAGAATCCATAGAAAAATTTCCTCAGCAATTCCTTTTTCAACCTCAAATTAAAAATATTGAGCGTTTAAAGAAGGCGGATTATTTTATTGTTTTGGGAATGGGCGGTTCTGCATTGGCAGCTGATCTTTTAAAAGCTCGTTTTCCCAAAAAGCCGCTTTTTATTCATAAAAATTATGGTCTACCATCTTTGGCAGAGCAGATTTTGAAAAAAAGTCTTGTGATTGCCTGTTCTTATTCCGGCAATACCGAGGAAGTGCTTGATGGATATAATGAAGCTCAAAAAAAGAAAATGATGGTAGCTGTTATCAGTAGCGGTGGCAAACTTTTAAATAAAGCCAAAAAAAACAAATCGCCGTATATTCAAATTCCTAATTTTAATATTCAACCACGTCTTTCCCTCGGATTAATGAGTAAGGCTTTAGCTGCTTTTATGCAAGACAAAATACTTTTTCAAGAACTTTCTTCTTTGGCTCGGATTTTGAAACCTCAGTCGTTTCAGAAGCAGGGGCAAAAAATAGCCCGTACTCTTTATAAACACATACCAATTATTTATGCCTCCACAGCCAATGAGGCCCTGGCTTATCATTGGAAAATTAGTTTTAATGAAAATACTAAAATCCCCGCTTTTTATAATGTTTTTCCCGAATTAAATCACAATGAATTAAGTTGTTTTGATTTGCATTCGTCAACCAAAATTTTATCAGAAAAATTTAGCATTGTTTTATTGGAGGATAAAAAAGATGAACCACGTATTCAAAAAAGAGTGGCTGTTTTAAAGAAAATTTTGCGAACAAATAATTTTAATATTCAAGAAATTAAATTATTAAATCATTCGGAGAGTGAAAAAATATTTTCTTCTGTGTTACTGGCTAATTGGAGTTCTTACTATTTAGCTAAAAAATATTTTATTGAGCCAGAAAGCGTGCCTTTAGTCGAAAAATTTAAAAAGTTGATTAAATGATAATTAAACGTTCGCCTCAAAATCCTATTTTGAAGCCATTACGAGAACATGGTTGGGAAGCCGAAGCGACTTTTAATCCATGCGCCGTTGTTAAAGGCAAAGATATCTTTCTTTTATATCGGGCTATTTCGATGCCGCATTATCATTCGTGGGCCCGATCTAATATTGTTACGTCTGATATAGGAATTGCTCAAAGTCATGATGGCCATTATTTTTTTAATCGAAAAAGATTTATTGTACCAGAAGAAGATTGGGAGCGATTTGGATGTGAAGATCCTCGAGTGACAAAATTAAATGATAAATATTATATTTTTTATACTGCTCTTTCTAAATATCCCTTTCGGGCAGAAGGTATAAAAGTTGGATTAGCCATCAGTAAGGATTTAAAAAATATTCAAGAAAAACATTTAGTAACACCTTTTAACGCTAAAGCCATGGCTTTGTTTCCCGAAAAAATTAATGGTCAAATCACGGCAATTTTAACTGTTCATACCGATCAACCACCAGCAAAAATTTGCTTAGCCTCTTTTAATAAAGAAAGCGATATCTGGTCAGAAAAATTTTGGAATGAGTGGTACAAAAATTTTGAAAAATATGCCCTGCCACTTCAAAGAAATAAAGAAGATCATATTGAAGTAGGAGCCCCGCCTCTTAAAACAAAATATGGCTGGTTAATTTTTTATAGTTATATTCGTAATTATTTTTCTCCAGATCGATTATTTGGCATTGAGGCAATTTTATTAGATTTAAAAAATCCGTCTAAAATTTTAGCGAGAACTGAATATCCCATTTTAACAGCTGAAGAATATTATGAAAAAATCGGCTTCGTGCCTAACGTTGTTTTTCCCAGCGGTGCTTTTATAAAGGATAATTGGATCTATCTTTATTATGGCGGTGCCGATACAGTTGGTTGTTTGGCATTAATTCACCTCCCTACATTTTTCAACGAAATGCTAATGGAAGATAGTAAAAAACCAAAATTAGAACGTTTTCCCAACAATCCCATTCTGCTTCCTCGTCAAGAAAATTTCTGGGAAAAGAAGGCAGTTTTTAACCCGGGCGCAATTTATTTGAATAATAAAGTCCATTTAATTTATCGAGCAATTTCTGAAGATAATGTTTCTACTTTTGGTTATGCTCAAAGTTCAGACGGATATCATATTGATTGGCGATCTGATCAACCCATATATTTTCCTCGCGAGAGTTTTGAAAAAAGGGATAATCCTAATGTTTCTTGCGGATGCGAAGATCCGCGATTAACAAAAATAGGAAATAAGATTTATATGGGCTACACGGCTTTTGATGGTCGTCTTCCGAGAATTGCACTTACTTCCATTGGTGTTAAAGATTTTTTAAATCAACAATGGCAGAATTGGGCAAGGCCAGTTTTGATTTCACCGGCTGATTTGAATGATAAAGATATGGTAATTTTTCCAGAGAAATTCCAAGGTCAATATCTGATAGTTCATCGTGTAGGTTATGATATAGATTACTCCTTTTCTAAAGATCTAAATTTTGGAGAAGGAAAGTGGTTAGAAGAAAATAGATGGATCTATTGTCGTCCAGGTTGGTGGGATAGTAAAAAAATAGGAGTAGCTGCGCCACCGCTGAAAACTAAAAATGGCTGGATTTTATTTTACCATGGTATCTCCGAAAATAATGTTTATCGAGTAGGGGCTATTCTGTTAGATCTCAAAAATCCTATTAAAATTTTAGGTCGAACGACAAAACCCCTTTTAGAACCAAAAATGCCTTATGAAAAAGAAGGAGTGGTTAATAATGTTGTCTTTCCTTGTGGAGCAGTAGAAATTGAGGGTAAGGTTTTTATCTATTATGGCGGAGCGGATCGAGTAGTTTGTGGGGCTACTATAAATTTGGCAAAACTGCTTCAAATTTTCAAAATAGACAAGGAGTATTAATTGAACAAACATAGAAATTATTGATCATCTTGTTTTCGTCACCTTTTTTGCTTATAATAAAAAATATGAATAAAGCAATCACTATTTTTTTAATAATTGTTGTTATAGGGTTGGGAATCGCTGTCATTTTTAAACTAACCCAAAATCAAACGCCACAGAAGGTTAATCTTCAAGTAACCGAATATCAAGATCCAGTAGCCCTTAAAAAAGTAATTGATGAATTAGAAGCTAGAAATTTAAAGCCGGCTACTATTTTTGTCGGCGGTGAGTTAGCAAAAAATAATTGCCAACTTATTAAAGATTTAGATCAAAAAGGTTATGAAATTGCAGCTTTTGGCTATGCGTTGGATGAAAATGGCGAATTTATTCAATTAGCTGACTTAACAAGAAAAAAACAAGAAGAAGTTATTAAAAATACTAAAGAAGATATTGAAAATTGTTTGGGTCATAAAATAAATGGTTTTAGGTCGCAGAGATTTAGCCAAAATAAAGACACGATTGAAATTGTGAAAAATTTAGGATTTAGTTGGAATGGCAGTTTTGTTGTTAATTGGCATCCAGAAGCTTCTTTTATTCCATATTATTCTAATGACTATGGTTTTTATGTGGTATCTATTGAAGGAGTAAAAAATACCGGCTATGTTTTATGCGATACAGCCACAGCTTCTTTTGGAAAAACAGCTAAAGAATGGCGCGAAACTATTCAAGAATATTTTAATATTCATCAAAAAGAAGAGACTCCCTTTATCACCGAATTTCATCCATATTTTTTAACTGATAATTCTGATTGGTGGGATGAATTTATTAAACTTTTGGATTGGTTTAAAAAGCAAAATGCCAATTATTTAACTACTCAACAACTCATTGATTCTTCTTGTCTTATCTGTGGTGAATAATTTATTGTTGTATTAAAATCAATTAAGAAAAGGCCATAATTAAATAAAACACATCTTATGAAAAAAAATTATAAAATTATTATTTGCGTTGTAATAATTGTTTTAATTGGTGTGGGAATTTGGATTTATTTAAATCAACCCCAATTAAGTTCGGTCAATAAAACAATGGTTAATTCTGATGTTGGAGAAGGCTTGGTTTTAATAAATCACATTAATTATCTTTGTAAAGACGATAAAATAGTAGAGGCCTATTTTTATCAAGGACCAGAAGTTTCGTCTTTGCCCGGTGAGCCGCCAGTAGCAACCGGAAAAGCAAAAATTATTTTAAGCGATGGCCGCAATTTAATTTTAAATCAGAGTATTGCAGCTGATGGCGTTCGCTATACTAATGAAGATGAATCGTTTATTTTTTGGACAAAAGGGCCAACAGCTTTAGTTTTGGAAAATAATGAACAAAAAAATTATCAAGATTGCATGGCTTTATCAAAAGAATCAAAGGATTTACCCAACACTTATTTAGATGCTCAAAAAGGATTTTCTCTTCGGTACCCAGCTGATTATTCAGTAGATACAGATTATAAATATCAGGGATTAGGCCCAGATAAACAAATACGAGGTGTTAAATTTACTATTCCCGAAAGTATGGCCAGAGGCACTAATTTATCAAGCTTTGATACCGGTGTATCAATTGAAATAATTCCAACTGTTGAAAATTGCAATGCCGGAATGTTTTTTGGTGGCGATGTAAAAAGCCAATTAAAAACAGATGGTGACAGAGAACATTCTTTTGCTTCTTTAAGTGAGGGAGCCGCTGGTAATTTTTATGAAGAGCAAGTCTGGGCATTTAACGGAATGAAATATTGTTTTGGAGTGCGGTATTTAATACATTCTACAAATATAGAAAATTACCCAGAAGGAAGTGTTTCGCAATTTGATAAAAATGCTTTATTAGAACAATTTGATAAAATTCGCCGCTCACTAATAGTTTTATAAGATATAATTAATTTTTTTCGAATTACGTTTTTAAAGATTTAATTGGTTTACTTTTTTGATTTATTAATATTATTTATTAAAGAATTCTCCAAACTTTTATTGCTATTTTTTCTCATTTTTGTAGGCAAAAGGTTTTGAAAGATAGCGAATTATAAATTAGAAAAATCTTTAATTTAAATATTTATTGATGAAAATAATTATTTCAACAAAAGGCAATAATGATATAATTGATATTACTGAAGAAATTGTTCGAGCAGTAAAGGAAAGTAAAGCAAAGGAGGGTTTTTGTTTGGTTTTTTGTCCGGGGTCAACGGTAGGAATTACTAACCTTGAAGCTGAACCTAATCTTATTGAGGACTTCAAAGAATTTTTAGAAAAATTAGCGCCTTCGGATAAAGCTTATCATCATGATGAAACTTGGGGAGAGAAAAATGGATTTTCTCATTTAAGATCGGCACTGATTAAGCCGTTTTTTGTGGCACCAATTGAAAATGGAGATTTAATACTCGGCAATTGGCAGCAAATTGTTCTAGTTGATTTTGATAGTCGGCCGCGGCAAAGAGAGATAATAATTAAAATTTATAATTTTAATTATTAGGAGTATTGCGATTTAACTATTTAAAGATTTATAATAAAATTAAAGGTCGGCATTAACAAAAATTATGGCTAGATTTGTTATTAAAAAATCAGGAGAAAAAGAGCCGTTTGATCCGATAAAAATAGGTGATTCTATTCGGGCAGCTGCAGCCGAGGCTAATTTAACCCCCGAACGAACAGAAAGCATAGTAAATCGTGTCGCGGCAGTTATTATTGAGATGGCGGCGCAAAAAGAGGAAATTGCCACTTCAGAAATTAGAGCCCGCATTCTAAAAGAGTTGGAAATTCTTGAGCCTTCGGTTGCTGAAGTGTGGAAGAAATTTGAAGCAGAGCATAATAAAACCGCCTAAACGAAAAGAGACTTTTTGCTTGGATCTCTTTAAAAGAGAAAATTTTTGTTATTAAAAATTATTGAGTGAATGTTTCGGAAAAAGTCTAAAAAATATAAAAAGCAAAAAAATTGGTCATCCGAAGTAACTCAAAATAGTTTTGCTTTAGAATTAGATTCAGGCGTTTTTACTTGGAAAAATCCTAGGAGGATAGCCCTTTCACTTAAAAGATCAGCCGAGAAAAGCTTTAATCGTAAAGGGACGCCTTTTCAATCGGCAATGTCAATGTTAAATTTTTATATTAATCGAGCCGGAAAAAAATTAAAGTTGGATCAAAAGCAAATTTTAGAATCAGCAAAACAAGAATTGAGAATATTATTTCATAAAGAAAAACTTAAATGAAAAAAGAAAAATTTCTCATTATTGTTGGCGTTATTATTGCAATTGTAATTTTTACTATTTTTATTTTTCGAGAAAAAAATATTTTTCAAAATCAAAAACAAGTCAAACCATCTATTTTAAATAATTTAAATACTATGAAAGTTAGCAGCCCTGCTTTCGAAAATAATAAATCTATTTCTTCAAAATATACTTGCGAAGGAGAAAATATTAATCCGCCTCTACTTATTGAGAATATTCCTTCTGAGACCAAGAGTCTTGTATTAATTGTAGATGATCCTGATGCGCCGCGAGGAACTTTTATTCATTGGGTGGTATTTAATATTCCTCCCCAAACTAGATTAATTGAAGAGAACAGTATTCCCGAGGGCGCGCTTTTAGGTAAAAACGATGCTAATGATTCTCAATATTATGGTCCTTGTCCACCATCGGGAAAGCATCGATATTTCTTCCATTTATATGCATTGGATATAGTATTGGATTTAAAGAATGGAGCAGATCTTTCCGAAATTAAATCAGCGATGCGCAATCATATTTTAGATGAGACAGAACTCATTGGCACATATCAAAGGACATAAAAAGTAAGAATATTAGTACTATTGACAAAAAGAACCCATATCTTATATTAAAGATAGCAATTTAATTTTAAAAGAAAGGAGGTGAGTAAGATGGCTGAAAAAAGAATTAGAGAAAAAGTTTCCAATGCAGTTGATTATGAGATTTTTAAAGATAGTTTTTTTCAAGCAGAAAAAGGAATTACACGAAAAGCCATAGCTTTACCCGTAGCTATTATTCTTCATGTGGTATTTATTGCTGCTATCATTATTATTCCTTTGCTTTCGCCAGGCCAAGATCTTCCCAAGGTAGAAATTTATAGCGCTTTTTTGGCACCACCACCGCCACCGCCGCCACCGCCACCGCCACCAGCTAAAAAGAAAACATCTTCTACCAGAACCATCAAAGCTGTTCAGGCTACTACTAGTGTTGAACCGGGTAAATTGGTTGCGCCTGTAGAAATTCCTGATGAAATTCAACAGGAAGTTATTTCTGATTTTGGCATTGAAGGTGGAGTTGAAGGCGGAGTTGAGGGTGGAGTTATCGGTGGAGTTCTCGGCGGAGTTGTTGGGGGAGTGATTGGAGGAGTGATTAGCCAACAAATGGAATCCGAAGAGCCGGTTCGAGCGATTGGTGAAATAAAGCAACCGAAATTGATTCATCGCGTTGAGCCGGTTTATCCAGAAATTGCTCGTCAAGCTCGAGTAGAAGGGATTGTTATTTTGGAATGCACCACGGATATTTATGGGCGCGTTCAATCCGTTAATGTTTTGCGATCTGTTCCGTTGCTTGACCAGGCAGCTATTGATGCTGTTAAACAATGGGTTTATGAACCAATGGTAATTAATGGTCGTCCGAGAGGAGTTGTTTTTACAGTTACAGTGAATTTTACTATGAAAAAATGAAAAATAATAAACAGGCACTATCCGTGCCTGTTAATTTTTTAAATTTTTGGCGATTTTGTCTTGTAAAAAAATAAAAATATTCTAATCTATCTCTAATGATAAAAGATGAACAATTAGTTAAAAATTATCTTAATGGCGATGAAGAAGCAATTGCCATTTTAATAAATCGTTATTTAAAAGAAGTTTACTTATATTTTTTAAAACGCCTTAACAATTCTATTGAGGCTGAAGATTTAACGCAAGAAACATTTGTTAAAATGTGGCGTAATTTGAAAAAATTTGATCAAAAACGTAATTTTCGAACGTGGCTTTTTGCTATTGCCAAAAATTTATTAATAGATTTTTTTCGCAAACATCAGACAACCAATGGATTATCCAAAGAAGTTACTTTTTCGCAATTTATTAATCAAGAAGATGAAGAAAACGTTATTCTGGATAAGATTATAGACTGGCAACCATCTGCCATAGAGCAAATTGAAGAAAAAGAAACTCGTGAAAAATTGAGGAGTATTATTAATGGTTTGCCTCTGGCACAAAAGAAACTCCTTTTTTCTTACTTAGAATCTGATGTCAGCTTTGAAAAACTAGCTCAAGAAATTAATATACCTACTAATACTTTAAAGGCACGCTATTATCGTCTGATCCAACAAATTAAAAAGTTGTTTTTACAACAATAAAAATTCGGGAGCTTTCAATTTAAGCCTCACATTGCACCCAATTGGCGCTTTTTACGTATTATCTTGTAAGGAATATGAATAAAGTAATTGCCGCAAAACACACAAACGAAGATGTTCTCTTAAAAAAAATTTTGTGGAAAATCAGGGAAGAAAAAAACAAACGTATTCGCAAAGAAGTTTTGTTATCTTTTTGTGGTTTGATGGTCAGTTTGGCGCTTTTGCCACTTTCTTTTCAATTGAGTTATAGTAATTTTATTGAGACAGGATTCATTTATTATTTAGGCACAATTATTATGCATTGGGAGCTGTGGAGCTCTTTTCTAAACGAGTTTATTTTTATTTTATTAGAATCGTTGCCCACCGTTGGGCTCTTGCTGGTTTTGACCAATCTTTTCATGTTAGCTTTTTCATTAAAATATTTGTTAAAAAATTCATCTCATTTTTCTTTTAAATTCTTATTTAGTCGTTTAATTTAGCAATTATGAAATTGGAAGATATATCTAGTTCAAAAACATTTAAAATTATTATTGGGATAATCGGCGGATTGATAGCGATTCTTCTTATTTTTAAAATAGGGGTAGTTGTTGGTACTAAAAAAGCCTTATTTGCTTGTCGTTGGGCAGAACACTACGCTCCTAATTTTGTCCAGCAAAGAAATGGTATAATGGATAAATGGATGAGGGATTTTAATGAAGGAATAGCGATGAAGTCTCATGGGGCAGTAGGAACAATTATTAAAATTGATAATTTAGATACCAACACTGCCTTTTTAATCGTTAAGGGAGAGAAAGAAGTTGAAAAGGCAATTGTTGTTTCTCCTGAAACTATTATTGAAAAATGGGAAGAGAGAATATTGCCTGCCGATTTAAGAATGGGCGATTATGTTGTTGTTATTGGCGATGCCAACGACGAAGGTCAAATAGAAGCTAAATTAATTAGGGTTATTCCTCATCCGTTTCCGCCTGAGCATTTGGGTGGATTGTGATTATGTTTGGAGATTATAGTTAGTGCTTAATTAAAATAAAAATATGAACAAAATTATAAATTTTTTAAAAAATCATAGAATTATCGCGGTGTTGATTATTTTGATAATTGTGAGTGGCGGCTATTTTTTATTAAAGCCCTTGTTTTTCAAAAATACCGCAGCTCAATATTTAACTGCTAAAGTGGAGAGAGGAAATTTAACTAGTAGTATTACTGTTAGTGGTCAAACTATTGCTGAAAATAGTGTAAACTTAAGTCCGAAAGCGTCAGGAGAAGTTGTTTATGTTAATTTAGCTAATGGCAAACAAGTTGAAGCAGGCGAAACGATTCTAAAAATTGACGATGAAGATGTTCGAAGCGAATTAAAAGATGCGCAAATCGCTTTGAATAATGCCAAAGAGGAGCTGGCTAAATTAGAAGGATTATCAACTGAAGAAGGGAGCATTGAATCATTAAAAATTAAAAGACAAAAAGACCTAACGTTAGCTTATCAAAACGCAGTTGATAAGCTGCCAGCACTTTTTACCAGCACAACGCCTGCTATTATTACAAACCTTTATAATATTTTATTTGATAATAATTTAAGTCCAGATGATGATAATGTTGATTATTATGGAAAGACTCTAATGCTTTATAATCCAGCTGCTCTTCAATATAGCGATGCTACTAAAAAGGCATACGATTTAGCGAAGTTTAGCTATGAGGAAGCGGCTAATAATTATAAATCAAAAAATATTACTTATTATAGTGATTCCAATGAGATTGATGAGGCAATTAATCTTACTCATCAAGCGCTAAAAAATATAAACAATGCTGTCCGTGCTGCTTTAAATTTAGTCCATCTTTATAAAGACTTTATGATAGAAGCGAAATTGCAATATCCTTCACTTGTTGATGAACAAGATTTAATGCTAACTAATTATTTTGCCACTACCACTAATTTATTTAGCCAAATTGATACTATAAAAAATAATATTCAAATTGCTAAAGAAAATCTTATAAACGTCGATTTTGATTTAAGCGATCAAAAAAGATTAGTAGAAAAAGCCGAACGCAATCTTAAACTCATTCAAGATAAATTAGCCGATTACACTGTACTAGCGCCCTTCAGCGGCATTTTAGGTAATGTTGCCACTATTTATGTCGGTGATAATGTATCGCCGAGTACCACCTTGGGCGTATTAGTATCTCAAGGATATGTGGTGGAGGTGAGTTTGGCTGAAAGCGATGCTGCTCAAGTTAAAATAGGTCAGAAGGCCAATGTTTCATTTGATGTTTTGGATGATGTTGCGGCTACCGGTAAGGTAATTGAAATAGATACAGTAGGCGTTGTTGTCCAGGGAGTAGTGAGCTATAAGGCCAAAATTCTTTTGGATGTTATTGATGAAAGAGTAAAGCCGGGAATGAGCACGACGGTAGAAATTATAACTGATGCCAAAGAAAACACTCTTTTTATTCCTAGGACAGCCCTTAAAAATCTGAATGGAAAATATTTTGTCCGTATTTTAAAAGATGATGGTACAATTGAACAAAGAGAGATAAAAACCGGTTTATTAACTGATTCAAAAGTAGAAATTATTCAAGGATTGAATGAGGGGGAAAAAATTATTATTGCGGATTTAAATAGCAGCAGTGGCGTTAATCTTTTAAGGACTAATTTTTCTAATCAGAGAAACAATCAAACACAAATACCAAGGGGTATTCCAGGAGCTTTTTAGCGTTATGCAAGAAAAAAATATAATTGAAGTTAAAAATTTATCCAAAATTTATGATGGCGTGGTTGAAACCATTGCTTTGAGGAATGTAAATATGAGTATTAGAGAAGGCGAATTTGTTTCTATCATTGGCCCTTCTGGATCGGGGAAGTCAACTCTTATGCACATTTTGGGCTGTTTAGATAAGTCAACCAGCGGCGAATATATATTTGAAGAAAAAAATATTTCTCATTTTAGCGAAGATGAATTGGCGGATATAAGGAAAACAAAGATTGGTTTTGTTTTTCAGCAGTTTAATTTATTGCCTCGAGCAACGGTTTTACGTAATGTTGCTCTACCCTTGGTTTATGCCAATATATCTAAAAAAGAAAGAGAAGTAAGAGCGGCTAAAGTTTTAGAAGAAACCGCTTTCCCAAAGGAATTCTGGAATCATTTACCTAATCAATTATCTGGCGGAATGATGCAAAGAGTGGCTATTGCCCGCGCGCTTGTTAATGATCCTATTTTAATTTTGGCTGATGAACCAACTGGTAATTTGGATAGTAAAACTGGAGAAAAAATTTTAGCAACTTTTAAAGAACTTCATCATAGAGGCAGAACAATTATTTTAGTGACCCATGATCGCTATATTGCCGAACAAGCCAAAAGAATTATTTCTTTAAAAGATGGGGAAATTATAGAAGATAAAAAAATAGAAGAGTCCGAAGAATTTAAAATTATGAGAGAATAAATATGTTGATATCTGATCTTTTTTCCGAAACAACGAGTGCCATTCTTTCTAATAAACTGCGATCAAGTTTAACTATTTTAGGTATCGTTATTGGCATAGGGTCTGTTATTGGCATGATCTCTATTGGAAGTGGATCAAAGACTAACATTGAATCACGATTACAATCAATGGGCACTAATATGATTTATGTAATGCCAGGAATGCAAACGAATTTTTCACCCGTTTCGCAAGGGCGTGGTACAGCTCAAAGCTTAACCATTGATGATGTTAAGGCTATTGAAGAGATTCCTTATGTTTCTGATGTTTCGCCGATTGCGACTCGGCGTTTTCAAGTTATTTCAAAATCAAGCAATACTAATACTCAAAT
>DAOSMC010000009.1:0-16970 GCA_035369485.1 Minisyncoccota bacterium
GCAACAAGATATTCTTTTTTATCAATTTTTATTTCCGAAGGGCCGTATTGATGAAAAATAACAACGTCACCCACTTTAACCTCTGGGGGAATTCTTGTGCCATCATCTTTCATGCGACCAGAGCCCACAGCAATCACTTTACCTTTTTGTGGTTTTTCTTGTTCTGCTGTTTCGGGCAAAACAATACCGGCCTCCGTCACCATTTCCTCTTTGATTGGTTCTAAAAGAATATAATCTCCTAATGGTTTGAGCATATTTTTAAAATTTTTTAAATTGGCACTCCCGACCTTTAAGTGCTAATTAATATTATTTTATTTTTTGTTTACTATTTGTCAAGAGATTATCTTGAATAATTCAATTTAAAATTTTTGCTCTTTTTCTCCTCTTAAAAAAGCTTTTAATTTTTGCCAATCTTTTCGAAAACGAGAGTCTCTTTTTTCTCTATATTTTTTAATCTGACGCTTTAGATCTTCCTCTACCTCATCAATACCAGTTTTAATATCTGGGGCATGTGAGATGGCGCGTAAAATTCTCCCGGGAAGATGCATGTTCGCTTCAACATAAAAAACATTGCCTTTTAAATGATGGTGCGTTTCGCGACTTAATTCTAGATCAATCTGAATATTTGTTTCCTCGTCTAATCTTAAAAGATATCTCTCTACCAATGTTCTCATTAAATTTTCAATATCTTTCTGCATTTCTTCGGTTAGAACTACGTCTTTAATTTTATAATTGATATTCATAATAATTTTTTCTTTTTACCGACGATTTTAATTTTGGAAATTGCCAAGATAGCGAATCTCTTCTTCAAGAGAAATAGAAAATTTTTCTTGGACTTTTGTTTTACAAAGATTAATTAATTGATAAACGTCTTGGGCTGTTGCCTTGCCCAAATTCACAATAAAATTAGCATGCATTGGTGAAATTTGAGCATCGCCGATTCTTTCTCCTCTTAGACCGCACTGATCAATTAAATAACCCACGGGGATTTTGCCACCTTTAATTTTTTCTTCTGGAATTTTCGCTAAAGTTTCTGAGGAAGCTCGATTAATCGGAATATTTTTGAAAACACATCCCGCTGAAGGATAAGGCGGAATTTTATTTTTCCTCTCTTTAATATAATCAAGAACAATTTCTTTAGAATCACCCTTTTCATTTTTTTCTAGATTTAAATAAACGGAAGTAATAATAAAACCATTCTTTTTAAAAACGCTTTCCCGATAATCAAAAGAGCATTCTTTCTGCGAGAATTCCTTTGGCTCTAAAGCAATTGGATCAAAAGCGATAACTTTTTCTACTACTTCGGAAATACTGTGACCATAAGCGCCACTATTACCAAAAGTTGCTCCGCCGATAGTTCCGGGAATACCCGTTGCCCACTCTAATCCTGTAGCACCTATTTCTAAACTTAGTGCCAAAACGCGTGATAATAACACTCCTCCATCGCAAATTATTCTGAAATAGGAATTATGATTTTCAACTTGAAATTCTTGAGTTTGCATTTTTATAATCACTCCCTCAAAACCTCTATCGCTTGCTAACAAATTAGACCCACCGCCTAAAATAAAAGTTGGCTTGTTCATTTCTTTGGCTTTAATAAATGCATCTTTTAACTCATTTAAATTAGTAACACGAATAAAATATTCGGCCGGGCCGCCGATTTTAAACGTAGTAAGTGTTGCCAGAGAAATATTTTTTTGAAATTCAATCGTAGCCATAACGAAGCGAGATGTATTGAACTCAGTTTCATTCTGGTCCGAAGGCGGTTGACTCCAATTACCATTTAAGTGAGTGCTCAATCCTCCGGACCAGAATGAAACCAAATCCTTCTTTATTATAATCAAAATTGATTATCTGGCAAATCAAAATAATCAAAATTGTAAGACTATAAATTAAAAAGAAATCCGTCCTTTTCAGGACGGATTTCCACGGTAATTGGATTTCCTAAATGACTGAACATTCAGGAAACACACTCACTTCATCTTCTATTATACTCAAATATATTCATTAGTCAAGACCTCTTTTGTCGCTTTTCTTTAAACCACAGGGATTGGATGATTAAAAACTTGCCTAATTTTATTCGGAGTGGTAAGAGGTGCTGCGGCAGCGATATTTCTAAAGAAATATCGCTGCCGCAGCACGAATGAGTTTTCCATTCTGTGCGCATGGGAGGGATCGAACCTCCGACCTCTGTCTTATCAGGACAGCGTTCTACCACTGAACTACATGCGCGTTTTTTAAAAAATTACTGGCGAAAGCAAAATTAAAGAAGTGGTGGCGTGGCCGTGGAAGTAGAAGTGGGCGTGGAGGTAATGGTAGGGGTAGGAGTAGAGGTGGTGGTAGAGGTTGATTCATTAATTTCTTCAGTTGATGTTTGAATTTCAGGATTTTCGCTTGGCACAACTATTTCAGTCTCAGTTTCTATCGTAGATGTCGGAGTTGAAGAAGGAGATGTCTGAAGTTCTTCCGACGTTGTTACGGTCTCTAATAAATTTCCCCACTCCCCTTCTGGTTCTGATAATTTATCTTTTATCTCGGCAAATCCTTTTAAATCAAACCCTTCTAAATTAGTTACTGCCTTAGAATCTTTTTCAAAAGTATAATTAATTTGTTTAATAACAAAATTAATAAACAACCCTACTATTACAACCAGAATTATTATTATCATAACCGCCGAAATAATAAAAATCAAGTTCTGTTTTTGAAGTTCTTTTCGATTAATTTCTTTAAGATTAATCGTATCGCTATTTTCCTTTTTTGGTTTTTTTATTAAATCGGCCATTTTTTATTTTTTAATAAAGACGCGACCATCCAAATTAATTGAGAATAATTCTTTAGCGGACTCTTCCGACGATGAAATAGTTTCTGATAGATTAACAATATTAAAATTGCTAAAATCTACATAATAAGGAAACGTTCTTAAATCCTTTAAAAATTGAAGAAAATCATCAAAACTTCCCTTAATCGTTATCGTAAATGGCGCTTCTTTAATATTTTTAAACAAGGTCTTGCTTGCTTCCGAGGGCGTTGCTTCTTTAAAAATTAATCCTAATTCTAAATTATTTTTATTAGCTAATTGATTAATGGCTTCTGTAAAATCGATTAAACGATTTTGTTCAGGAACCAAATTTTTTACTTGATTAGCATAAGGAAGAAGGATGTCGCTATTCTTCTTCAAGTTGGAATAGATTTCGGATTCAAATAGTAAAGTATAATAATCAGTACGCAATGATTTTATTTCAGCGCTTTGTTTTTTTATTTGATTGATCGAAACTAATACGGCGATAAGAATAATAATTATAATTCCTCCGTAAATAACCAGTGGTTTCAAAAGCCTTTTATCTCCTCGGCTTAAAAGACCTGATTTTTTAAGTTTATCCGATTGATTTATATTTTCCGCCATAATATTGTATTAAAACTCTATAGTTATATTATAAAAAAGAGTAAAATAAAAAACAAGGAAGACCTCGCTTTTTCCAGCCTATTGTCAAAAAGAGATGATTATAATAAAATAGTATGATAAAAATATAATAGAATATGACTTTAGATTGCGAAAAAATTTATTATAATGCCTTAAACATTATTACTGATTGTAATTATGGATTGCTTTCTAAATTAAAAGCGTTTTATGGTTCTTTTGAATCAGCTTGGACTGCTTCAAATTATGATGATTTTTTAAACGTTAATCCGCATTTTGCTTTAGAAACTATAGAAAATCTTACCAGTAAAAAAGGGACAATAGATCCTCTGAAAGAATGGGAGAAAATGAAAAGTCTAGAAATAAAAATGTATTTGCCTGAAGACGATGAATACCCGACATTATTAAAAGAAATCCCCTCTTTTCCTCTGGCTATTTACCAATTAGGTGATTTTGATCAGCTTCAAGCCACCATTGGCGTTGTCGGCACAAGAAAGCCAACAAGTTATGGAAAAATGGTAACTGAAAAAATAACAAAGGATTTAGTAGAATGCGGATTTATTACTGTAAGTGGTCTTGCCTACGGCATCGATTCTGTGTGTCATCAAATAACATTAGAAAATGGCGGATCCACTATTGCTGTTTTGGGATGCGGATTAGATATTATTTTTCCTCCAATTAATAAGCGTCTCGCTCAAAAAATAATAAAAAGAGGTGCTTTGATTTCTGAATACGCTCCTTCTACTCCACCGTTAAAACATCATTTTCCAGCTCGCAACAGAATAATTAGTGGATTGTCTTTGGGTGTGGTTGTGGTAGAAGCTCCATTAAAATCCGGCGCTCTTATTACTGCGCGTTTTGCTTTAGATCAAAATCGAGAAGTTTTTTCTGTTCCAGGATCGATTTTTTCTAAAAATTCCGAAGGAACTCATCAATTAATTAAATCAGGTTCTAAATTGACAAGTTCAATTACAGATATTTTGGAAGAACTGAATATGATTCCCGAAATTAAGATTACTTCTTCTATTGATGATAAAATTTTTCGCGCTGACCTAAATATTGAAGAACAAAAAATTATTGCTATTATAAAACAAGCAGACCATCCCATTTTAGTAGACGAAATTGCTTCTTTAAGTCAATTACCTGTGAGTATAGTGAATCAAACGCTCACTCTTTTAGAACTAAAGAATCTTATTAAAGCCGAAGCAAATGGTTATCGATTAAAAGCTTAAATGATCAGCAATGGCTAAGCCAAAACAAAATCTTATTATTGTTGAATCACCTGCTAAAGCTAAAACGATTAGCCGTTTTTTAAACTCTGAGTATCGCGTTGAATCTTCTTATGGACATATTCGCGATTTGCCGAAATCAAAATTAGGCATTGATATTGAACATGATTTTCAACCCACTTATATTATTCCGCGCAAAAGTCAGAAAAATGCCACTAAACTTAAAAAATTAATTCTTAAGACTTCAAAACTTATCCTAGCTACTGATGAAGATCGAGAAGGAGAAGCTATTGCATGGCATCTCAAAGAGGTTTTGGTTCCCGAAAATTTAAAAAATGCCTTGCCTATTGAAAGAATTGCCTTTCATGAAATAACTCAAACAGCCATCGAAAATGCTTTGAAAAATCCTCGCGATATTGATATGAATCTCGTTTGGGCTCAGCAAGCGAGACGAATTTTGGATCGTCTCGTTGGTTATCTATTATCTCCATTTCTTTGGAAAAAAATGTTTAAAGGATTATCTGCGGGACGCGTCCAATCGGTAGCTTTACGTTTAATCGTTGATAGAGAAAAAGAACGAGAACAATTTAAATCTCAGGAATATTGGACTATCTCCGCTGATTTTCTTTCCTCTGCCCAAGAGCCTTTTCAAGCAGAGCTTTCTAAAATTAATGATAAAATTTTAAATAAGCTGGATATTAAGAATAAGGACGAGGCTGAAAAAATAGCTCAAGATCTAAAAAACGCCGAGTGTATCATTGATAATATTACTGAAAAATTAACGGCAAAAACTCCTCCGCCCCCATTTATTACAAGCACTCTTCAACAGGAGGCTTGGAAGCGATTAGGCTTTTCAGCAAAACAAACAATGACTTTAGCTCAAAAATTATACGAAGGAATTGATTTTGGCGAAGGTTCTGTTGGCTTAATTACGTATATGAGAACCGATTCGGTAGTTTTGTCAGAAGAAGCACTAAATAAAGCTAAAGATGTTATTACTAAAACATTTTCTCCTAATTATTATTATCGGAGACAATTCAAAAATAAATCACGGCTTGCTCAGGAAGCCCATGAAGCTATTAGACCGACTAATCCTTCGCTTTTGCCTCAGCAATTAAAAGATAAAATTGATAATAATCTTTTTAAACTTTATAATCTCATCTGGCAACGTTTTATTGCTTCTCAAATGGCACCCCTTCAAATTAAGCGTTTAATTATTGAAATTAGAGCAAATAGTAAAAACTGCAGATATCTTTTAAAAAGCATTGGTAGCCAAATTGTTTTTGATGGCTTTTCAAAGGTTTATCCCATTAAACTTCAAGAAGTTTTATTACCTTCTTTAACAAAAAACGAAGTTGTGCAGCTGAATAAAGTTAATCCTGTTCAACATTTTACTGAACCGCCGGCACGCTATTCAGAAGCTACTCTTATTAAAACACTTGAAGAATACGGCATTGGTCGACCTTCAACATATGCCACCATTATTTCTATTTTAAAAGAACGCCATTATGTAGATCGCGACGATAACAAACGATTCGTTCCCAGCGATGTTGGTTTAATGGTTGATAATCTTTTACGCACCCACTTTCCTCAAATTGTTGACGTCGGTTTTACTGCTCAAATAGAGAAAGAATTAGATGAAGTTGCCGAAGGTAAAAAAAGTTGGGTTGCAGTAGTAAGAAATTTTTATGAACCTTTTAAATCTAATTTGGATCAAAAATACGATGAAGTCAAAAAATTGGACGTGATAGAAGAAACAAATGAAGTTTGCGAAAAATGTGGAGCGAAAATGGTTGTCAAATATGGTAAATTTGGTAAATTTTTGGCCTGTTCTAATTTCCCCACCTGTCGCAACACAAAGAGTTTGAATACGAACCAAAATACACACGAGCATTGTCCTAAATGCAAACAAGGAGAAATTATTATTAAAAAAACCAAACGAGGAAAAATTTTTTATGGTTGTTCTCGTTGGCCAGATTGTGATTATGCTTCTTGGACTAAGCCAGAAAAATTAGAAAAACAAAACACAGAAAACGAAGAATAAAAAGAGTAATTTTATTTCTTTTTCTTTCTTAAAAAAGCAGGAATGTCTTCGAGGGATTCTCCTAAAGAAGGCGCGCTTTCCTCTTTGAATTCAATAGGCGGTTGCTGATTATTATTCCGTTTGATCTCATTTTTTTCAGAAGAAACAAAAGGAGAATGAGCAGGAAATTTATTTGAATATTCAAAACCAGCAGCAATAATCATAATTTTAATCTCTCCTTTTTTTATGCGTTGATTCTCCATTGCACCAAAAATAATTTTAGCTGAAGGATCAACCACCTCAGTAATAAGTCGTGCCGCTTCGTTAATTTCAGTCATCGTTAGCCCTGAATCACCTATGACATTAAAAAGAACTCCTTTGGCCATATGAGGAGAATATTCAAACAATGGAGAATTAAGAGCCTCCTTAACGGCCTTAACAGCTCGATCTTCCCCGCTGGCTCGTCCTAATCCAATCAAACTCATCCCGGCATTTTGTAAGATAGTTCTAACATCAGAGAAATCCACATTAATAATGCCTGGTGAAAGAATAAGATCCCCAATTCCTTTAACTGCTTGTTTAAGAATTTCGTCAATTAATTCAAAGGCTTTATATAAGGGCGTGGTTTGATCAATCAAATTAAAAATTCGATCATTGGGAATAACAATATAAGAATCGACTTTATCCTTTAGTTTAAGAAGTGCTTCTTCAGCGATTTGCGTCCTTTTAATTCCTTCAAAAGAAAAAGGCTTTGTAACAATAGCGACTGTTAAAATACCCATTTGTTGGCAAATATCCGCAATAACAGGCGTAGCTCCCGAACCAGTGCCACCTCCTAATCCACACGTTAAAAAAACCATATCAGCGCCTTTAATGGCTTCCTCAAGTTGGGGCCGTGATTCTTCTGCGGCCTGACGACCAATCTCTGGATTCATTCCCGACCCCATTCCATGAGCAATATTTTTCCCAATATGGATTTTTTTTCTAATACCTGATTTATATAAGTCTTGTAAATCAGTATTAACTACAATAAATTCCACTCCTTGAATTTTGGCTTGCTTCATGCGTGATAAAATATTTCCACCAGCTCCTCCAACGCCAATAACTTTAATATTGGGAAAGTGTTCTAACGAAGAAGGTTTGATGCCTTTATTTATAATTTGGCTGCTTTTCAAAAAATCTCCTTTTTTATTCTTAATTTTTTTATGACGAGGGTGAACGTTGCTCTTTAAATTTTTAAGCAAAGAGCTTTTTTGTGTTTTTTTGCTAACATCTTTTTCTTGAGGAGTTTTTTTAACCTGGGATATTTTTTTATTTTTGTTTTTATGTTTCATATTTATTTATTTTTACGGCTATTTTACGGTAGAAAGATTTTAAAAAATTTTTTTAATTTCTGCAAGAAAGAACTGCTATGATAAATGTTAATTTTACGCTTTTCTACTATATTATTCATTCCCCAAATAACTAATCCTGAAGCTAAAACAAAAGATGGGTCATCAATAAGATCCGAATATTTTTCGTTGGTCGCTGTTGTTTCAAAATTAATAGGATAACCTATTTTAGCCGGTAATTTAAGGTATTTTTTAGCAAAATCAACGATACCAGGTAATTTGGCGCCGCCACCAATCAAAACTGCTCCTCCAGCTAACTTAGCATAACAATTATTTTTTTTAATAGCAGCATTAATAGCGTCAAAAATTTCTTCTAAACGAGCTTCAATAATCTCTGCAAGATAACGTTTATTGATTTCATTTGTCATTTCTTTATTAACCTTAGATAAATCTATACTTTCTTTGCGATTAATATCATTGGACAGGGCGTATCCGAAAGTTAATTTAATCTTTTCCGCTACTTCCAATGGCACTTTTAAACAAATAGCAATATCGTGGGTAATGCTGTCAGCTCCAAAATTTAAAATTCCTGCATCTAATATTTGGTCTTCTTCAAAAATGATGAAGTTTGTATTTTGAGCTCCAAGATCAATCAAAATGGTCCCAACGCTCATTTGTTTTTTAGTTAAACAGGCAAGAGATGAAGCCAAGGGACTAAAAACTTCTTGAGAGACGTCTTTATTTAATTCAGTAAAGGCCTTTTCCAAGGTTTTTAAGTGAGGAATAAAAACTTCAATTAGAGCTGCCTCCATTTCCAAACGATAACCGTGCATTCCTAAGGGATCTTTAATGTTGGTTAAATCGTCAACGCTAAATTGACGAGGAACAATGTGTAAAATTTTTTTATTGGCTGTTTCGCCAGTTGTTTCTCGAATTTTTTCATTCAATTGATCAATATCATTTTTTGTTATTTCACCATCATTACGAGCTACCCCGCTAACTACTTTGGCAATTTTAAATGTGGTATGTGGCGGCGCTACATTAATAATTGCTTCTTTTGGTGAAAACCCCATTTTTTTAAGGTCTTCGAACGTTTCAAATAAAGAATTAACAAAGGCTCCATAATCAACGATAGAGCCTTTATTTAATCCATCGGATGGTCTTTCTAATATCGCCAGAATTTTTGTTTTCAAATCCTTCGTTTGTTGAGCTAAAATTAAACGAGTATTTTGATTTCCTAGATCAAGTGCCAAAATCGGCTTCATTTTTTTATCGGGGTAAATTAATATGAGACCATTTAGGATTCCTTAAAAGTTTTTTTATCACTTTAATATCTTCGTTTCCTTTGATAATGCCTCGTTTTTTTAAGGCTAAAATTTTTTCCCTCATTTGTGCTCGATAGATTGCTGACTCCTTTTTTTGATTACGATTAGGCTCGGGCTGATAAAATCTTTTCGTTTTTGCCTCTTCTAAAACACCGGATTGTTTTAAAGCCCGGTTAAATCTTAAAAGAAAATTATTAATTGGTTCATTGGATTTTCTTGTAACTTCTATAGGCATAAAAATTAAATTGCATTGAGAGGATGATTATAACTTCCACTCAAAAAATGAAGATGGAGATGATCAACTACTTGACCCGCTCCCCGACCGACGTTTAAAACTAATTTGTAACCTTTTTCAATAAGACTTAATTGCTGAGCTACTTTTTTCGCGGTTAAAAATAGTTCGGCTAATAATTCTTTATCGTTTTCGCTAGTTTCATTTAAATCCACCAGATGTTTTTTAGAAACGATCAGTAAATGAACTTCGGCTTTGGGATTTATATCTTTAAAAACAATTACTCTTTCATTTTCATAAATAATATCCGCTGGCACTTCTTTATTTATAATTTTACAAAACACACAATCTTTTTCCATATTTAAGCATTTGCTATATTATCATTTTTAAATCTTTTTTTCAATTCATCGACCATTTTTTCACCAACTATAACCTCTTGTGTGCTTGCTTTCATATCTCGCAAAATTATTGTATCATCCATTGCTTCTTTTTGCCCAATAATAATAACAAAAGGAATCTCCGCTTTGTCTGCTTGTCGTAATTGAGCTTTTAATGATTCGTGAGCAAAAGATTCAGCGGCCGGTATTTTAACTTTTCTTAGTGTTTCTAAATATTTCAAAGCTTGTTGTTTGGCCAAATCACCAATAGCAATTAAAAAAACCTTCGGCTTAAAAGTGTTTTCTACTTTATAATTATTCTTTTTTAATACTTCTACCAATCGCTCAATTCCGGCAGCTCCTCCTACAGCTGGCGTGGGCTTTCCACCAAGCATTTCTACTAAATAATCATAGCGGCCTCCTCCACACAAAGCCAAATTATCATCTACTAATCGAATTTCAAAAACGGTTTTTGTATAATAATCAAGCCCTCTTACTAAGTAGTGATTGATATTATAAGGAAGGCCTAAAATTTCTAAATATTCAAGAACTTGTTTAAAATGTTTGCGACATTCGGGGCAAAGAAAATCAATCATTTTTGGAGCGCCATTTTTTAATGATTGACAAGATTCGTTTTTACAATCCAAAATTCTTAAAGGATTGGTTGATAATCGATTTTTACAATCAGTGCATAAAAATCTTCTTTTTGACCTAAAATAATTTTTTAAGTTTTTATGCCAGAGAGGACGACAATTATCACAACCGAGAGTGTTGATATCAATTATCAAATTTTTTAATTTCAATTCGGTAAATAAATTATAAAATAACTGCATTGTTAAAGCGTCGTAAATAGGATCAGCAGACCCCAAAATTTCAAAATTGCATTGCCAAAATTGACGACTTCTTCCTCTCTGAGGTTGTTCATAGCGAAAAACTGGCCCCCAAGCAAACAATTTGACTGGCTTAGGATTGTTATATAATCCATTTTCTAAATAGGCACGAACAATATTAGGAGTAAACTCCGGCCGCAATGCTAAAAAATCTTTACCCGGAGTTTTTAAAGTAAACATTTGCTTTTGAACAATGTCACTTGTTGGTCCAGTGCCATGCAAAAATAATTTTGTTTCTTCTAGGATTGGAGTTTCAATTTGACCAAAACCATAAAAATTCGCTAAATCCTCTACTACTTTAAAAATTTTTCTTCTTAATAAATTCTCCTCAGGCAAAATATCAGGCATTCCTTTAGGCGCCTGTAAGATGGTTTTCATTTTTGGTCTTTTAATTTTATTTTTAAAATAATCTTTTGGTCTTCTTCCCATATTTTTAATTAATATCTATAGTCAACGGTCGAAAAGGCTTTTGCTGAAGAAAGTGGCCATAATTGCAATCGAACAAGCCCTACAATTTTATCTTTTTTTAACGGTCCCCACGACCGCGAATCATAGCTGGCTGAACGGTTATCACCCAAAACAAAATATTCGTCCGGCCCTAAAATTATTTTTTCTTCTCCGGGCGTTTTGCTATTTAAAAGATACTCCTCTTTAAGTACAAATCCTTCCGGATGCTCGGTATTATAAATAATAACCTTTCCTTCTTTAATTTCGACTGTTTCGCCGGGTAAACCGACAATTCTTTTGATATAATAATTTCCTGGACTTTGAGGTGGATGAAATACAATTATTTCTCCTCTCATTGGCGCACGAAGACGATACGTTAATTCATCAACAATAAGATAATCAGAATTTTGAAAATTGGGAAACATGCTTGCGCCTTCAACTATAAATGGTTGAAATAAAAATGTGCGAATAATCAAAACAACCGCGATTGCAATAACCACTACTTCAATAGTACTCCACAAATTAGCTAAAAATTGCCGAAATTGTCGCATAGAATTAATTTTGATAATTCTATTATAAACAAAAATCTTAAAAAATCAAATAAAAAGAGAGGATCTTGTGACCCTCTCTATTAATTTTTAATTTTCAATCAAACTTCTTGATATTCTGCATCAACCGTCTCTTCTAACTCATAAATAAACGATGAATCAAAGCCATATTGATATTCTCTTGTTCCAGGTTTGGGACGATCAAGCAGTCCCTGAGCATCAATATCTTTATAAGCTGGAGAAACACATTTGTAGGCTTCCAAAAATTCAATAGGAATTAATTCAATGGTTATGCCGCTTTGATTTGAAAACTCAATAATGCAACCCATTGGTTCAGGCATTAATCCCCGAGCAAATTCAAAAGCTGACTGATCATTAAATCCGGGCAACTGCAACATAATCAGTTCGGCAATTTGAGCAATCCAGAAAGTATGTTTGTGTCCGCCCAAAAGGATGTGAGCATCAGCAATTGATTTCGCAATATTTCTTACCCATCTCATTTGTTCGTGAAGCGGTGTTCTCCCGGCACCACGAGGATAAAATTGATGTTGAACAACATATTTAAATCCACTTTTCAATTGACGGCCAGCAAAAGGATGATTAATAATTGCTCCTCCAGGAGCAGCGGTTTGAGTATTTCGAATTCGCGACCAGATTTTTATATCTGGATATTTTTCTAACGCATTAAATTTTTTCTGCTGATTATATAATTCAGTAAGAGCAAAGAACAGGAATTCGAGATTATTCTGTCCAGTCAGATCAGCGCCCCAGATTTCTGCCTCATGATTTCCCAATAAAAGATCCATAGCTTCAAGATTAGGGGCTGGAAAGAGTGGCTCTAAAATACGTAAAGTGAAAGCTTTTTGACTGCTAACCGAAACCAGCCTTTTTGGTCGATTTTCTGAAACAAAGCGTGGATAATGAAATCCTTGAATAATATCACCGTTGAGAATAAGAACATTTCCTTTTCGGCTATAAAGAGCGTAATCTAAAAATTTTATTCCCCACTCAGGTCTCATTGTTAATGAACCTAATTGCCAATCGGAAGTATAAACTAAAATATCTTTTTTCTCAGCTTGGTCTTTTTGAGCTTCAATAACCTTTTTGACTTTATTATTTAGCAATGAAATCTTTAATCTGCCATCTTTAAAAATCTCGAAACTAATAATACCAGGAGTTGGCGGTTCTTTACGAACAGTTATTTGACGATGTGCTTTATCAGTTAAAACTTTGCTGTGAAAGGCCTTGATTTGACCTTCAGCTGCTAAACTAGGATTTTGACAGCCGGGTAAATTAAAGATAAAGGTGTTGAAAACTTTTGTGCCCCAAAAACGTTCTTGGTGAAAATCAACCCAAAGATAAGGAGTTTCTTTTCCACTCGCTTGGAGATGTCTTAGAATCGATTCAGGAATAAATCCGGTATCAATATATTGAGTAATATCACTGAAGGCAATATTGTGTTGAGCAAGAATCTTCTTGTTAAAAGCATGCAGTTCTAAATGGACGGGATCGGGCGTTACAATTCTTTTAGAATTGGCTTTATCGCCATGGAGTGCTTCAAGATCAACTAATTTTTTGTATTTTTGAGGAATCGGCTGATTAAATTGTTCAAAAAGTAAAATAAAAATAATCACTAGCAATTCTGAAATTCGATTGCCAATTACTTTTTCTGTTTCTTCGGCATTTAATAAGGAACGGCCTATTCGATACATATAGGGTTGAATAGTTTCCCACTGGATTTTCATTAAGCGATAGTAATCGGCCCCGGAACGTCTTTTAATTTCTTCCGGCCAAAAACCAGTAGCACCTAATTTGCGGATATTACGATATTGTTCAAGGGCAATAATAACTCGTGAAAGCGCCACTTGCCAATCATCATCTGAAAGTTGATAAATAACTTTTTCTTGAGCAATTGATTCTAATTCCTCTAACAACATATTTGCTGCTTTGTGTTGGGTCTCAATTCGATGGAGAAATCCTGTACGTGTTAACGAACGCAATCTTTCTACCTGGATACCACGAAAATCACCCTGAACAAAATCAGAAGTAATAATGTAGTGAGGTAGATACTGCTTAAGCATCTCAAGTCCCCATTCAATCAATTTCATATCGGCAAACTGATGGCCAAATCTTACTTCGCCTAAAAATGTAAGACGAATGGATTCGCCATCAAAAAGCGATATTAACGGCTGAACGGTTTTTTGTTCAATATCTTTTTGAATTGTTTCTTTTAATTCAGATAAATTTTGAGGAATGGCGCCAGCGCCTTTTAATTCTTGTTCTTCTGCTAATAAATTATGAAGCTCTACTAACTCAAGACTCTTAAGCGATTCAACACTAATGCCTGCTTCTTCTAACACCTTACTTTTTTTATAACCGCTTTTACTTTTAACTAACCAGCCTTTTGATAAAAAAGCAGTAAGAATTTCCTCTAAAAAACGAGGGCTAATATTAAGTGTTTCTGCCAATTCATTCATCTTTAACCATTGATCGGGCATAAGCTCAAGAATGCTTTTTTGATATTCTTTAGGGATCAATTCTAGCAATTCTTTAACCGAATAAAATCCCGGTAAAGCACAAAAATAAACATTGTGATTTTGAATCCGCAGCGTTTCAAGTAATCCCCATTCTTTAAATTTGGCAAGAATACCCCGCGACATGTTTAAGCGTTGATATTTGCCTTTGACGTTTAAGGGAAGAGCTTCGGCTGCTTCAACATTTCGAAAAATTCTTTTTTTCTCAAGCAATTGACTAATAGCTTGCCAGTAATCCCGTAGCCTTTTGGGCAAATGACTAAGAAATTCTTCTTGACTAATTTCATGCATTTCTAGTAATTCGATTCTTTCGTCAGAAGTAAAATGATCAATCGTTAATTCACCCTTTTTCCACCTTTGAATCTTTTCTCTCAAATTTTCAGTCCTCTTGTCGTGATTTTTCATTGAATGATCCTCCTTTGTTAAATTATTAAAGATCTATGTCAATGGAAGATTTTTTAATTCTTCCGATTTCATTATATATCTAGATATTTTTTTATCAAATAGCAATGTCCATCGTTTAAAAATTTTTAAACCCCTTTGGGGGGTTTAAACTATAAATCTAAAATCTTTTCAATAGCTGGCACAAAAATAAATCCTGGATATTCTTCGGTATCAAAATCAGTTTCATTTTTTTTACTCATAAGCCAAAGGCTATTGTTCATTGGAAAAATCATTTTACCACCGATTTTTAATTGATCCTTAAAAGCTGGGGGGATTTCTTTAACTGCAGCTGAACACATAATGCGGTCAAATGGAGCTGCTTCCTTCAGCCCCTCAAGGCCATTTCCACAATACATTTCAACAATCCCTTTGTTAAGAAAACTATAACGCATCACATTGGCTTTACCAAATTCGTATATTTCAGGAATAATTTCAATTCCATACACTTTTCCTTTTTCTCCAACAATTTCAGCCAATAAAGCCGTTGTCCAGCCGGAACCAGATCCAACATCTAAAACCTTATGGCCTGGCTGAACATCTAGTTTTTCTAACATAAAAGCTACAGTTAGAGGCTGAGAAATAGTTTGCCCAAAGCCTATTGCCAAGGGTGAATTAATATAGGCATTATTTTTAAGAGGCTCAATTACAAAATTAGAGCGATCGATTTTTTTGAAAGCTTCAATCACGCGCGGATCATGTAAAAAACCATCTTTTACCAAATCTTCAATTAATTTATCTTGTTGAATGCTCATAGCTTTGACCTTAGCGACTTTATTAATCCATCTTCATTATAATTATATATCAAATAATTAATTTTTTAAATCTAGGTTGATCCTTTAAAGAATAAGGACCAATAATCGCTAAATTAAGATTTGATGGATGAAAAATATGCTTTGCTAATTGCAAAATAGAGTTTTGATCTACTTCGTCAATTTTTTGATAAATCTCCTCAAGAGAGAACGTTCTATTATAAAAAAGCTGCTGAGAGCCAAAATAAAAGGCGTAATCGTTAGAAGTTTCCACAGAAAGAGCTAGTTTACCTTTAAGATAACTTTTGGCCTTGTTTAGTTCGTTGGAATCTACAATTTTTTCAGTAAGTTTATCTAATTCACTTTTGATGACCTTTAGAGCCGCTTCTGTTTTATCCACAGCCAACCCACCTGCAATTCCTAAAAAACCATGATCTAAACTTAAATCAGTAAAGCTGTGAATATAATATGCCGCACCCATTTCTTCTCGAATTCTTTGGAAAAGCCGTGAACTCATTCCACTGCCTAAAATAGTTGAAAGCACTGATAAAATATAACGTCTTTTGTCAAAACAATTAAAAGTTCGGGCCGCAAGAATTAAATGATTTTGATCAGTATTTTTTGGTTGAATTAAAACGGCTGGCTCTTTTTGCTTGTAACTGGTTTTAAATTTTTTTCCTCCCTCTCCTTTTCTAATGTTTTTCATCAAAGCACAAACTTTTGCAATTATTTGTGTTGGTTGAAAATTTCCCGCGATCACAATTAAAGTTTTTTTATTAGTATAATGCTTCTGAAAATAACGTACAAAATCTTTATGATTAACTTTTTTAATAACCTCTTCCCTACCAATAATTGGTCGACCAGCTGCCTGATGAGGATATAATAATTCAAAAATTAAATCTTCAATTTTAATACTGGGCGTATCCTCGTAATAATTTTTTTCTTCTAAAATTACGCCTCGCTCTTTTTCAATTTCTTGATCATTAAACAAAGAGTTAAGATAAATATCCGTGACAATATCTAAAATCTTATCGGTATGTTCTACTGCTGCTTTGGCATAATAACCGGTATACTCTCGACCAGTGAAAGCATTGTAAGATGCGCCCAGCGCATCTAATTCAGAACTTAAAATATTAGGACTGGGACGTTTTTCGGTACCCTTAAAACACATATGCTCTAAAAAATGCGAAATACCCGCTTCGTTAATAGATTCATATTCTGAGCCCGCCTTTACCAAAATCAAAAAAGTAACGTTAGTGGATTCTTTTAGCGGTATTAAAAGCAAATTTAAACCTTTTTTAGTTAAAAAAGAAATTTTTGTTTGCATTGTCACATTATTTTTCTTCTTCCCATTTATAAGCTGCATGAGCTGTAATTTTATATTCAACAATTTTACCTTTTTCCAAAGAAACCGATTGGCTTA
>DAOSMC010000010.1:0-16248 GCA_035369485.1 Minisyncoccota bacterium
AGCATAACAGCGCCGCCTGCCTCTTCCGTCCCTAATTTATGGTGTTATGCTTTAGCATAACAGCGCCGCCTGCTTCTTCCATTCCTAACTTCTGCTGTTATGCTAAAGCATAACAGCAGAAATTCTTAAAGGGCTCTTGTAAAAAATTGTCAAATTATTAAGATAGAATAAGGAGGTAAAAAATGCGTTCTTTAAAAAATCTAAAATGGATTATTTTATTTATTTTTCTGCTTTTAATTTTTCTTTGTGCTGTCAAGTTTTATCCTGCAACAAACTACACTTATCAAATACGTGTTGATTTAAAGAAATTGCAGCTCACGCTTAAAGAATGTAATACGGGAAGAGAAATTTATTGCTTCCCAATTGCCGGTCCTGCTTCAATCAATTATCTGAAACCATTGCCAAAAATTGGGGAAGTTTCTAAGGTTACATTTCACCCATATTGGTATCCCACAGAAAATATCAAAAAGAAGTATTTAAAAACCCACGGTGTAGAATTGCCCGATGTTGTACCGCCCAATCACCCTTTTAATGCTTTGGGAACTGTTGCTATTTCTTTTGTTGTAGACGGCAAAGAGCAGATTGTTAAAATTCATGGGACCAACGATCCAAAATCTATTGGACACTATGTCAGTAGCGGCTGTATCAGAATGCACAATGAAGATGTTGAACAGCTTGCGAAAACTATCTGCAATGCCAGAACCCAAGTGATTATTTTTTATGACGAATTAAAAACGAATTAAAATGAAAAAAATTCCGGCCCAAAAACCGGAATTTTTATTTATCATTAATCTTATTTTGATAATAAATTTTCAGTTTAATTGAGGGCGGCGGAAATTTTCTTTAAGAAAATTTCCGCCGCCACATTATAATTGCCTCGCCACTTTCATCTCTTTTAATATTTTATTTCTTCGCATCTTCCATTATACATTTAGGCTTATGTAAAAATTTGCTTTTTGCTTTTTTTATGTTATAATTTTAATGCTAATCAACAACCCCCTATCCCCTAATGATCTCGGAGTGGGGGTGCTTTTACTTATTATGTTTAAAATTAAAGCGCCATACAAACCAGCGGGTGACCAACCCAAAGCAATTAAACAATTAATCAAAGGCCTCAACAAAGGTCATCATTTTCAAACTCTTTTAGGTGTAACTGGCAGCGGCAAAACTTTTACAATGGCCAATGTGATTGCTGCCTATAACAAACCAACATTAGTTATTGCTCCCAACAAAGCCTTAGCCGCTCAACTGTATCGGGAATATAAAACTTTTTTTCCTGAAAATGAAGTTTGTTATTTCGTTTCTTATTATGACTATTATCAACCCGAAGCCTATATTCCTATTACCGATACATATATTTCCAAAGAAGCTATTATTAATGAAGAGATCGATCGCCTTCGCCATAAAGCCACTTCCGCTTTGCTTAAAAAAAGAGATGTTATTGTGGTCGCTTCGGTTTCTTGCATTTATAATCTTGGCTTGCCAACTAATTATTTCTCATCAGCTATTCATTTAGAAGTAGGTCAACCCCTAATGCGCAATGATCTTATTAAACAATTAGTGAAAATTCATTTTGAACGAACAAATAGCGATTTAAAACGCGGGGCTTTCCGCGTTCGCGGTGACACATTTGAATTAATTCCCGCTTCCGGAGAAGTCATTAATCGCATTGAGTTATCTGATCAAAAAATTACTCGTCTTTCTATTGTAGATGCAACTACAAGAGATGTAAAAAAAGATCTTCCAGAATTAGTCATTTTGCCTTTTAAGCATTTTATTTCCACGATTCCCCAACGCGAAAAAGCCATTCAAAACATTAAAGAAGAATTGAAAGAACGTGTAGAATTTTTCCGTAAACAGAAAAAGTTTTTAGAAGCCGAGCGATTGGAACGTCGAACACTCAATGACTTAATGATGATTAAAAATTTAGGTTATTGTCATGGAATTGAAAATTATTCTCGTCATCTTTTAAACAAACTACCAGGTGAACCGCCTGAAACTTTATTAGCTTATTTCCCCTACCAAAATGGCAAACCAGATTTTTTAACCATTATTGATGAATCGCATATCACTATCCCGCAAATTCGAGGCATGTATGAGGGTGATCGCAGTCGTAAAGAAATACTGGTTGAATATGGTTTTCGCTTACCTTCGGCTTTGGATAATCGTCCTTTAAAATTTAAAGAGTTTTTGGAACGCACTAGCTCTATCATTTTTACTTCTGCTACTCCATCAAAATTTGAAATAGAGAATTCTAGCCAAGTGGTTGAACAAATTATTCGTCCCACATTTTTAGTTGATCCACCCATTGAAATCCGACCTGTTTTTGATAAAAAGAAAAACCGTAGCGAGATTGACGATATCATTAATGAAATAAAAATAACGGTGAAAAATGGAGGCCGCGTTTTAATCAATACCCTAACAAAAAAAACTGCTGAAGAATTAACTGATTATCTTAAAAATTTAAAAATCAAAGCCAATTATATGCACTCTGACACAAAAACTATGGAACGAGCTCAAATTCTAACTGATTTTCGGAAAGGTAAATTTGATGTTCTAATCGGCGTCAATCTTTTGCGCGAAGGATTGGATTTACCCGAAGTAACCATTGTGGCTGTTCTTGATGCTGATCGAGAAGGATTTTTACGCAGCAGCGTTTCGCTTATTCAATTAATGGGCCGCGCCGCGCGCAATGTTAAAGGAAAAATTATTCTTTATGCTGACACCATTACTGATTCAATAAAAACAGCTATAAAAGAGGCTAACCGCCGCCGTCTGATCCAAATGAATTATAATAAAAAACATCATCTTACTCCCCAAAGTATTCAAAAAGAAATTTACAATCTTATTGAAAAAGAAGAATTAAAATAAATTAAAAATATGAAAGAAGAAAAAATAAAAATTATTGGCGCTCGCACTCACAACTTAAAAAATATCAATCTCGAACTGCCAAAAAATAAATTAATTGTTTTCACTGGATTATCGGGTTCGGGAAAATCTTCTTTGGCTTTTGATACTTTATTTGCTGAAGGCCAAAGAAAATATATCGAATCTCTTTCGCCCTATGCTAGACAGTTTTTAGGTCAAATGGAAAAACCCGACGTTGATGATATTGAAGGACTTTCACCAGCAATCGCCATTAACCAGCGCGCTCTTTCTCATAATCCTCGCTCCATTGTGGCCACACTTACGGAAATTTATGATTATCTTCGTGTGCTTTTTGCTCGCATTGGTAAACCTTATTGCCCTCTTTGCGGCACTCCTATTGAAAAACTTTCGCCTGAAGAAATTTTTAATCTTATTATTAACAAAGCAAAAGAGCTGAAACTTGACTATGTGACAATTTTGTCACCAGTTGTTTATGGTCGAAAGGGCGAATATTATCAGCTCCTTTATGATTATTTAAATAAAGGGTTTTCCGAAGCCGTTATTGATGGTAAGCTCCACTCCCTCCATGATAAAGTGGTGTTGTCACGCTATAAAATTCACAATATTGAAATTGTTATTGATCGACCGTTAATTAAAGACGGCACTCGTCTTTTTGAAGCTATTGAAATGGCCTTGGATTATAGCAACGGATTAATTGATGTCTCTTTCCCAACCGAAAAAGAATTCCACATTCTTTATTCTAATCGTTTTAGTTGTCCCAAAGATGGGTTTTCTTTCCCAGAAATTGAACCACGTCTTTTTTCTTTTAATAGCCCCTATGGCGCCTGTCCTACTTGTCATGGTTTAGGCAAAGAAGATATATTCCTCAATACCATTTGTCCTGATTGCCAAGGCAAAAGATTAAAACCCGAAACACTCGCTGTAAAAGTATCTAATAAAAATATTTGGGAAATTATTAGCCAAACCATTGAAGAGGCTTATGAGTTTTTCTTTAATCTTGAAGAAAAGCTTACTGAAAAAGAAAGAAGGATTGCTCATATTTTAATTGAAGAAATTCTGAGCCGCTTAGGCTTTCTTCTAGAGGTGGGACTCGATTATTTAACTTTAAATCGTGAAGCGGAAACTTTGTCCGGCGGCGAAGCTCAACGCATTCGCCTCGCCTCTCAATTAGGATCTAAACTCTCTAACACTTTATATGTTTTGGATGAACCCACGATTGGCTTGCACGAACGCGACACAGAAAAGCTTTTGAAAACTTTGAAAAAATTAAAAGAATTAAACAATACGGTAATTGTGGTTGAGCACGATGAAAGAACAATTGCTTCGTCGGATTATTTCGTAGAACTGGGACCCGGCGCGGGTGTTAATGGCGGTGAAATCGTAGTAGCCGGCGAAACGCAAAAAGTATTAAATGATAAAAAAATTAAGAGTTTAACCCTAAAATATTTGCGCCATGAACGACAAATTCCTCATTTTAATCGTCGTACTAATATTACTGAAAAAATTAAAATTATCGGCTGTCGATTAAACAACTTAAAAAATATTGATGTAGAAATTCCCTTGCGAAAACTCATCGCTATCACTGGTGTTTCAGGAAGCGGCAAATCATCGCTTTTAGAAGTCATCAGAAGAAGTGTCGATCATAGTTTGGGTCGATTTACTTCACCTTTGGAATATGCTTCTAAAATTTTTGGGACTGAATATGTAAGACGCATTGTAGAAATTAACCAAAGCCCAATTGGCCGCACGCCACGCTCTAATCCAGCCACTTACACTGGCGTTTTTAACCCCATCAGAGATTTTTTTGCTTCACTTGAGGACGCCCGCAGTCGTGGCTACACCAAAAGTCGCTTTTCTTTTAATGTAAAAGGTGGCAGATGCGAAGCCTGCGAAGGTGCTGGTTATAAATTAATTGAAATGCACTTTCTACCTCCAATTTTAGTCCAATGCGAAGTTTGCCGAGGCAAAAGATTTAATCGTGAAACGCTTGAAGTAAAATACAATAAGAAAAGCATTGCTGATGTTTTAGAATTAACCGTTGATGAGGCTTATGAATTTTTTGAGGATATTTATCCCATTGAAGAAAAATTAAAAATTTTAAAAGAGATGGGCTTGGGCTATATTAGACTGGGTCAAAGTGCCACAACTCTTTCGGGCGGTGAAGCACAAAGGATAAAATTAGCCAAAGAACTTTCTCAAACAGCTACTAAAACCATCTATTTATTAGACGAACCCACAGTTGGCTTACATTATTATGATATTGAATTGCTGCTGAAAATTCTTGAACAACTAGTAAATCAGGGCAACACCGTTTTGGTGGTTGAACACAATCTACATTTTATTAATGCATGTGATCACATTATTGACTTAGGCCCAGAAGGTGGCGATAAAGGAGGAAAAATCGTCGCAACGGGTACGCCTGCAGAAATTATGCGAAACAAAAATTCTTATACTGGTCTTTATCTTAAGAAATTAAATCAACTTAGAAGTTAATTATCATGAACCAAAAAATCGCTCAAAAAATTAAAAAAGCTCCTCTTGCTCCTGGTGTCTATTTTTTTCGAAATAAAGATAGCGAAACTATTTATATCGGTCGAGCTGCCAATTTAAAAAATCGTTTAAAAAATTACCTTGCGCCCACTGATCCTAAAACCAAAAAAATGACAGAAGAAGCAGTTAGTGTTGAATGGAAAACCACCAAAAATCTTTTAGAAGCAATTGTTCTTGAAGCAAATTTAATTAAAAAATGCCAGCCCTTTTTTAATATTAAAGAAAAAGATAACCGTTCCTTTGTTTATATTATTATTCCCCAAACAAAATGGCCCTATCCTCGTATTGTTCGCGGTCGTGAGCTTGCTAAATTCCAACCCCACAATACTTTTATCTTTGGACCATTACAAAGCTATTCCTTGGCAAAAAATTTTCTTCATTCTCTCAGAAAAGTTTTTCCTTACAGTACTTGCGCTTTTAATAGCGGCCGTCCGTGTTTTCATTATCAAATCGGTCTTTGTCTCGGTAAGTGTGTAAATAAAATCAGCGAAACAGATTATAACAAAATTATCCAAGCAATGATCAATTTTCTCCAAGGCAAAATAAAAAAAGCAAAAATATTCTTAAAAAAGAATTATCCTGAAAAATTAAAATTATTTGATCAAATGGAAGATGCTTACTTAATTACGAATGAAGAATTTCGATTATCGCCTCAGTTAAAAATTGAGGGTTATGACATTTCGCATTTTGGCGGCAAAGAAACTGTTGGAGCAATGGTTGTTTTTCAAAACCAAGACATTGATCCGTCGCAATATCGCCTTTTCAAAATTAGAAACGCTCCAAAAAATGACGATCTGCTCGCCTTGGCTGAAATGTTTGAAAGAAGATTAAATCATCCAGAATGGCCATATCCAAATCTCATTCTTGTAGATGGCGGTCGTGAACAGGTCAAAATATTTGAAAAAGTTCTCGCACAAAGAAAAATTTCTATTCCGGTAGTGGGTATTTCCAAATTTCAGAATGATAAATTGATTTTCGGAAAAATGAAAAAATCTGTTAAAGATTTAGTTGAACTTTCTAAAAATGACCTGCTAAAACTCCGCGATGAAGCTCATCGTTTTGCTAACAATTATCGCAAAAAACTGATGAGTGTTAAATGAAGGCCGGGGTTTTATGAAATTGAACAGGCGGCGGAAAATTTTCTTTCAGAAAATTTTCCGCCGTATTTATATTATTTTTAGCTCATGAATTAATTCATGAATTAATTCATGAGCTCTTTGAAATATCCTTTTAAAATACTTCTAAACTATATTAAAAATTGACTAACTGTTTTATTTTTTGCTATACTGTTAAAGTAATCAAAAAGTCGCTTAAATAAATATAAATATGAAAGGGTTTTTTGGACATATTGAAAAAGACACTTTAGAAAATGAAAATTTTCGAAAGGTTTTATATACCGGTAAACATTGCCAATTGGTCTTAATGAGTCTTAAACCTAATGAAGACATTGGCATGGAAGTTCATCCGGATAATGATCAGTTTTTCCGTTTTGAAACAGGAACAGGAAAAGTGATCATTGACGGCAATGAATATAATGTTACAGACGGAGATGCTATTATTGTTCCCGCGGGCGCAGAACACAATGTTATTAACACCTCGGACAGCGAACCGTTAAAGCTCTACACCATTTACGCTCCTCCTCATCATCAAGATGGTGTTGTACGCGCCACAAAAGAAGAAGCAGAATTGGATTCACCAGAATTTGACGGCAAAACAACCGAATAATATTACAAAATGTATGATGAAAAAGTCGCCCGCGGGCGACTTTTTTAATTCATTAATTTTTCTTTTTTAATTCTTCTTCCATAATCTTTTCCATTCTTTCATCGCTTTCACCAGCTACCCGACATAGTCCCATTACCAAAAGCCATCCTAATTGAAAAATTCCAGCAATAACCCAGTACCAAAAATGACTAAATTTAATTTCAATAGAAACAAACAATACTTCTGCTAACATAATCGGTCAGAGACAGAGAATTAAATAAGCAACGAAGTTTGCTATTTTTTTGTTAAGTTTCATTTTTCACCTCCTCCAATCATTATAAAATTGCAAATTTAAAATGCAAGCTGAGAAATTCTTCGGGTTGTATTTGCCCACCTTTGGTGGGCATTTAAAATGACAGTGGAAAAAAGGTGTCATTCTGAGGGCGAAGCCCGAAGAATCCCATGCAATGTAATTGATTGCTGATTGTTGCTGAAAGCCATGAGATCCTTCGGACTAAAGTCCTCAGGATGACGAAGTGGTGGTGCGTCATTCTGAGCGTTTTTATTTTCTGTCATTCTGAACATTTTTTTACTGTCATTCTGAGCGCCAGCGAAGAATCCCATCCACAGCAGTAATAGTTGCACAATGCTAAAATCCATGGAATCCTTCACTAAAGTTCAGGATGACGAAGAAAAACAGGATAACAATAAATGTAGGATAGTAAAGCGGTGGAAAATTTCAAAGAAATTTTCCACCGCTGCTATTAAATTAGCTCATGAATTAATTCATGAGCTAATTGATTTTATCCGCCTATTAACAGCAGAGCTTCATTTTACATTCTTAACCATATATGATTTATTCAACCGATATCCTAATCTTCTAAAATATCCTCGCACGCCCACACCAGCAATAACTGCAATTTTGTGTAAGTTAAATTCTTCTACGGCAATTCGTTCCGCTTCTTTCATTAATCGTTTCCCCAACCCTTTATGTTGAGGGGCTATCTTTTTTTCTGACAAAGGAACAAGTTCGCCAAAAGTTTTAATTTCTCGAATCAAAACCGCTCCCTCTAAATTCTTAAATATGGGCTTCTCTTCAAACGAAGGGCATCGTAAACGGAGCAAACTAAAAAGTTTGCTGCGTTCTTTATTTTCAAAACTTAAAAAGACTTCCCAACCATCTGACGCCTCGTAATCTTCTCGAAATAAATAAATTTTCTCTTTAGGATTATAATTTTCCTTTACCTCCCGGCATCTAATACAATGGCATATCAGCCCCTTTTCTTTCATTCTTTTTTGAATAATTTCGCGAAGATTAGACAGGTGAGTGCCTCCCACCACTTTTTGAGCCGGGATATCTCGAATAATCCGCGCCACTCTTACCCAATAAGGCAATTTCGTTTTAATTTCGATTAAAAGATCAAAAAGTTCTTCATCGGTATAAGGCCGATATTTTCCTGCTTGGTATAATTGATAAAGAGGTGTATTTTCCAAAACAACAGTAGGATAAATCTTTAACCAATCTGGTTTAAAACGCGAATCATTAAAAACAATGCGCACCATTTCTTTGTCTTTTAGCAAATCAGATCCATAAAGATTAGGCATTAAATGGTAAAGAACTTTAAAACCAGCATTTTTAAGCAATCTTGTCGCTCGCTCAATAATCGCCGCATTTAAATTAGTTTTATTCAGTTGATGAACGTCATCAAAAATAGTTTGAACACCAATTTCAACCATTGTAACCCCCAAACGCCTTAAATTCCTTAACTCACTAGGCGTAATTAAATCAGGCCGCGTTTCTACTGACATACCCACTATTCTTACTCGGGCTGTTTCATTTATTTTTTGTAATTTTTCAAGCGATAAACGACTCGGATATTTTCTTTTTCTTTGAAAATCATCCGCCGCGCGATAGCACTCCTTCACAAACCAATTCTGATAACTTTTTGGATAAAAAGACCAGCTCCCACCAACAATACGCAATTCCACCTTATCAATAGAATGTCCCTGATCATCAAGCATCTCTAATCTTTTTTGAACTTGCAAATAAGGATCAAATTGTAAATCATAAGCTCGATCAGCAGCTGGTTCGCCTTTTAAATAACTCTTGGGAAATCCCATTTCATTCGGACAAAAAATACAGCGGCCGGGACAACCAAAAGGCTTCGTCAAAACTGTAATATTAACAATGCCTGATAAAGACCTCATTGGCCGCGTTTTTAATAAGCTTTCTACTTTTGCAATAGGATAAATTCTTTTCTTTTGAACGAGGTTATGATAAACTTTTAATAGTTCTATATTGGTTGGCAAATCAACTTTATTTTCTTCTGCATACCGCCTTTTGATTGCTTCTAGTTGCTGCCGACTTAAAGTAGTTTTTTTAATTAATTGTTCAATTATTTCATCTAATTTTTTCATGAAAAAAGATTTTGCCCATTATCTATTAGAAAAAACTCAAAGAGATTATAACTTAATTGCTGAAGATTTTTCAAGAACACGCCAAAATATTCCTCCCGACTTCAAACAATTTCTTCAACCATATTTTTCTTTTGATTCTCAAATCAAAATTTTAGATTGGGGTTGCGGCAATGGCCGTTTTTACTCCCTCTTCAAAGATTGTCTTTATTATGGCGTGGACATTTCAGAAAACCTTATTAATCTCGCCAAACAAGAATATCCTTCAGCAAAGTTTTTTCTTCTTCATTCGCCTCTCTCGCTTCCTTTTGATAATAATTTCTTTGATGAAATAATTTGTCTCGCTGTTTTTCATCACATTCCTTCTCAAGAATTTCGCCAGCAATTTTTGCAAGAAGCTTGGCGTGTTTTAAAACCAAATGGCATAATGCTGCTGACTGTTTGGGATTTGAGAATTGGCTGGCTCCTCCGCAGTGGTAATTGGAAACGTCTCTTTTTAAGAATAAAGTACTTCTTTCTTCATTTATTCGGACGCACTCCATTAAATGGAGGAGATTTCTATATTCCGTGGGCTCATCACTGCAATCGTTATCTTCACGCGTTTTCTTTCAAAGAATTAAACAAACTGTTTCAAACGACAGGGTTTCAAATTCTTCAGTCAGGCACGCGCAAAGACTTCATTCATTCAAAAGAAAGAAACATCTATTTTTTTGTTCGAAAAACTAAATTTCCACAATAAATGGCAAGATCATTGGCCGTCTTTGAGTTTCTTTAAAAAGAAATTCTCCTACTTTATCCCTCAAATTATCTTTTACATATGCCCAATTCGTTGTGCGATCTTTTGAAGCCGTTTTTTGAATAATATCTTTGACGAGTTGTTTGGTTTCATTCATTAATTTTTGCGATTCTTTTAGATAAACAAAACCGCGTGAAGAAATTTCTGGATCGCCTCGCAATTCACCACTTTCGCCATCAACCACAGTAACAATCACCAACATACCATCTTTTGAAAGCTGGTGACGATCTCTTAGCACTACCTCGCCAACATCGCCCACTCCCAAACCATCAACCATTACATAATTCGCTGGCACCTCTTGATTAGTAGCTGCAATTGCATTTTTCGTTACTTCAATAATTTGACCGTTATTCGCTATAACGATATTTTCGCGTTTCATTCCCAATTGTTCTGCTATGTCTGCTTGCGCTTGCAACATAGAATATTGTCCGTGAATAGGCACTAAAAATTTAGGCCGAATCAAATTGAGCATTAGTTTTAACTCTTCTTGTTGAGCATGGCCACCAGCATGAATGTCCATCATTTTATAATGAAATACTCTGGCTCCCTGTCGATAAAAAGTATCTTTTAAATTCTGTACTGTTCTTTCGTTGCCCGGGACAACGGAAGAAGAAAAAATCACCGTGTCGCCTTTTTCTACTCTAAAATATTTATGCTCACGATTAGCGATGCGCATTAAAACAGCCCTATCCTCTCCTTGCGATCCAGTACACAAAATCGTCAACTGACGGGAAAGAAGTCCTTGCGCTTCTTGTGGCGAAATAAGCGTGTTTTTGTTTATTTTTAAATACCCCATCATTCGAGCCACTTCTACATTACTTTTCATACTATAACCGTCAATGACTACTCGACGATTAAATTTTTCTGAAAGCCAGATAATTTGCTGCAAACGACTAATCAATGAGGCAAAAGTAGCAACAATAATTCGTCCAGAAGCTCGTTCAAAAATACGCTCTAAATCTTCATAAATACCTCTTTCGGAAATAGAATGACCTGCTTCTTCCGCTCCCGTTGAATCCATCATTAAAACTAATGGATTTTTAGCGGCTAAAAAAGCAACCTGGCCTAAATCAATAGGCGGATCAATAATAGGACTAAAATCAACCTTAAAATCTGGCATATAAAAAATTGTTCCCAAAAAAGTTTCTACGGCAAATCCTAATGTGTCTGGAACGTTGTGATTAACCAAATAGGGATGCACTCGAAAATTACCAACAGAAATTGGCTTCAAAGTGGCCATATCAATCGTTTCAATATCCATTTTTTTTTGATGAGGAAAATCTTCTTGCCTTTTAAGAATAATAGCTCGCGTCAAAGGCGCTGTATAAATCGTTGGATTACCTAACTTTTCAACGATATAGGGAATAGCGCCGATGTGATCATAGTGAGCATGCGTAATAAACATTCCCAAAATCTTTTTCCGATTTTTTTCTAAATAATCAACGTTGGGAATAATAAAATCGATGCCCGGCATGTCTTCTTCAGGAAAACGCAATCCACAATCAAAAACCAAAATTTGATTTCTATACTCAATAAAGGACAGATTGCGACCGACCTCACCTACACCGCCGAGGACACAAATTTTTATTTTATCCTGCGACTGTTTAAAATTTTTCGCTGTTTTATTTTGTTGAAACATATTTTTCTTATTTTTCCCGCTTTGCCCGATTTTAAGCGAACAAAGAAGTTAAATTATAAAAGTTGATTAAATAAATTCAGAAATTAAAAGACCAATTATGCAACAAGTAAAAAATCAAAAATAAATTGTAACGCTTTGCGGTTAAAAACCGCCTATCGACTTTAAAATTTTTAATTATTAATTTTGATTCTCTATCTTTTGATTCTGAATTTTAATCTTACTTGTAGTGCCGCGGGTGGGATTTGAACCCACATCCCGAAACGGGACACGGCCCTGAACCGTGCGCGTCTGCCAAATTCCGCCACCGCGGCAAAAAATAATCTTATTTAGTAAAAAGCTGCTTTAGTTTAATTAAAATTTTTATTGGATACTCGTTAATTTATCACTGTTTTAATATTTTATTTCCCCAATTTATTATTAATCGTTTGAATCAACTAAAATGCGCTCCGTCTTTAAATACCACTCATAAACATTATCATATCGCTCTGACGAAATATTTAATTTTTCTAAATTTTCAATATGTAATGTCGGTAGCGCAACAAGAAGAACCTTAGGATTGTAAAGAAAAATAGCTGGCATATCAGTTAAAATTGATGACTGAATATTAGCTAAATCCTTTTTATACTCATCATCACTTGCCGTTAAACGCGCATCTTCTAAAAATCTATCAACGGAAGCATTTTCATATAAAGATAAATTTAATCCCGGATAGAATTTTTGAGAAGAATGCCAAAAAGAAAAAAGGTCTGGTTTTTGATTAATGATATTGCCATAAAGTAAGGCATCATAAAGCCGTGTAGTTAAATAGTTATTTTGTAAATCTGAAAATTCAACAATTTTAATTTCCACCTCCGCTCCAATTTCCTTCCATTGTTTTTTTAATAAACTAGCTGTTTGAATTAAAAAGTCTGTGGAAGGAGTAATAAGAGTAATCTTTAAAGGAGTGGGGTCTTCATTTTTGTTTAAAATCTTTTCCACCGTGCCATCACCATCTGCATCTTCCCAACCTGCAGTCACTAAAATTTGCTTAGCTTTATCTAGTGAATATTCCGCTCTTAAATTCGGATTATATCCCGGCATCCATGAAAGAATAGGCCCCTCTGCTGCTTCAGCTCTCCCTTGAAAAACTTCGTCAATAATTTCTTTACGATTGGTAGCGTAATTTAAAGCATAACGCACATTACGATCTGACAATGGCTTAGAAATGATTGCATTAAGAAAAACAGCAAAATATTGAGGCAAGGAATATTCATAAAGCTGATGAGAGCGATTAATGTTTTTGAGATTAAGAGTAGAAACACTACTCAATAAATCAATTTGATGATATTCAAAGGCTTTCAAGGCTTCGGTTTCTGATTGATAAAATTTAATAATATAACTATCAATGAATGGTCGGCCATTATAAAAACGTTCATTAGCATTAAAGATGTAATAATTTATATATCCTTTTTTGGTAGCATCAAATTTTTCATAAATAAAAGGACCCGTGCCGATTGGTTCAAAATTATAAGCAGAAAGATCGCGTATGTTGGCTAAAGGAATCTCTCCAAAAATATGCTTTGGAATAATTTTTTGTTTTAAATTTTCTTCAAAAAAAGCATAGGGGTTTTTTAAATCAAACGTAAGTGTATAATCACTAATTTTGGTCACTGTCACTCCTTGCCACGCTGTTCGATAAGGGCTTCTGGTATCGGGATTCTGAATAGCGTTAATTGTAAAAACCACATCGTCTGCTGTAAAAGGAGTACCATCGTGCCAAAAAACATCTTTTTTCAAATGAACAACCCAGTGACGCCCGTCTTCGCTCTTTTCGTAAGAATCTGCTAAATCATTAATAATACCGCCCTTGCCGTCGCTTTTTAATAATCCTCGATAAACGAGTGAAGACAAACTTTGATCTATTTCGTTTGCTGCAAAAAGCGGATTAATAGTCGTTGGTTGCCCCACCATGCCTTCTATTAAAACGCCGCCTTCTTTCGCTACTAATGTCGTATGGTTTAAATACCAGAAAACACCTCCGATGATCAACGATCCGACCATCAAAATTAAGGCGCCCCAGAAAATCTTCTTTTCAACATCGGAAAGTGAATGCCAAAAATTCTGCCAAAAACTTTTTTGAAAAAAATATTTTACTTTCATATCTCAACTATTTTGCCACCAAAGCCACCACACCCAATACCAAAAAAATTCCAGCGAGAACAATTGTAATATAAAAAGTTGCCTTTTCTATTCCTCGACGACGTTGATAAAATTCCGCACCACCTCCGAAAATGCTTCCTAATCCCATCCCTCTTGGTTGAAGAAGAATAAGAACAATTAAAGCAATGGAAACGACAATTTGAATAATGGCAATTAAATTACTATTCATTTTATTTTTTTGCTAAAAGATTAAATAGAAAATTAATGATCGACATAATAAGAGTAGCCCAGATCAACGGCCAACCCAACGGAATTACTAAACTAGGCACTAATTGGGTCGCTAAATATAAAATAAAAGCATTGATAACAAAAGTTAAAAGTCCAAGGGTTAAGGCAATTAAAGGGCTAAGCACTAACTTGAGAATGGGTTTTAAAACGAAGTTTAAAATCCCCAGAACTAAAGCGGTGGCTATCAATCGTGCCAAATCGCCACCATAAGAAATATTAGGCACCGTTTGAATAATAAACCACAGTCCCACTGCGTTCAATACCACCTGAAGTACTAATCGCGATAAAAATTTCATATTTTATATCTTACTTAGTATTTTAATTAGATATTTTCAAAAATCAAATCATTTCTTAAAAACAAATATTTTATAACCTACAAAATTCCAAATAAGACTAATGAGTGTTCCTCCTAATTTTCCAATGTTTTCCCATTGAGATGGCGTTAAGTTCATCTGCGGCGAAGCGGAAGTAATGCCCCATAAAACAAAAGAATTTAAACCGAATCCAATTAAACTTACTACAAAAAATTTAGTAAACTCTTGTGTTTTTGCCTTACCCCCCTTATCAAAACTCCAGTATTTATTCCAAAAATAACTATTGATATTAGCAATAAAAAAAGCAAAAAAATTAAAAAAGATCAACCACCCGCCTTGATAAATTTTAGTCAGATAGCTTAATAAATTCAAAATACCAAAATCAAGAAGTGTATTAAGAACGCCAACTAGCGCATATTTAGCAAATTGCCAAATAACATCATTAAGCTTTTTTAACCAAAAAGCGATCACCACCACCAACATGCTAATAAACGGACAAACAATAACTAGCAGCCAACGATACGACCAGTAATTTAGCAAAACTCCTAAATTAAGCCAGAGCGGCCAAATCAAAAAAGCAATGAATAGTCCGATAATAGCACTAAATATGATGTCTTTTTTAGTCATATTTTAGCGGGCCCGGCAGGACTCGAACCTGCAGTCCTGGTTTTGGAGACCAGTGGTTTGCCAATTAACCGACGGACCCCACATTTTATTAGAATGGTCTTCTATTTTTTAATTTCTTTGTGAATTGTGCGTTTTTTACAAAAAGGACAGAATTTTTTCAATTCTATTTTTTTCTGTATTGTTTTTTTATTTTTACGAGTGTAATAATTGATTTTTTTACAAACTGCACACTGAAGTTTAATGAGATTTTCTTGAGGCATAAAAACGTTAAAACTTAAAAAAATTAACGACGCTATTAATTACAAATTATAAATTAGCAACGATATGCTAAATTAAAAAATTAAAAAGTGCGGCAATGTTTAATTTGATTATTAACTAAATTTCTTAGCGTTTTATTAGTTTATTTTTACGACCATTCACTAATAAATCATTTTTATTAGCCAATTGCATATTTTTTAATAAAAATTATTGATGGCTTTTAAAAATGGCCGGAGCCGATGGGGAGGATTGAACTCCCGACCCCGTTCTTACCAAGAACGTGCTCTACCACTGAGCTACATCGGCTTTTTCAACGATTGCTCAAGATTATTTTAGCAAAAAAATAAAAAAAGACAAGAAAAACTATTCTTAATTAAGTTTGCACGTTAAACATTTTGAATTTGATTTCTAATTTTATTTTAGTGGGTGGAGCAGGATTCGAACCTGCGCAGCCACTAGGGCGACGGTTTTACAGACCGTTGCAATTGACCACTCTGCCATCCACCCTACCTATCCATATAAATATTGTAATAAACTGGAATTGTCCATGAGCCGATGGTCGGATTCGAACCGACAACCTTCGCTTTACAAAAGCGCCGCTCTGCCAGTTGAGCTACATCGGCGCCTCA
>DAOSMC010000011.1:0-14533 GCA_035369485.1 Minisyncoccota bacterium
GGCTCCGGTGGTAGGATTCGAACCTACAACCATCTCCTTAACAGGGAGCCGCTCTACCGTTGAGCTACACCGGAATATTCCCATTTTAAAAAAGAAAAATGGAAAATGCAAGAAGAAAATTAAGTTAAAACTGCGAATTCTTCGCCCGCTACCAACAAGCAGGGTTTCGCTCAAAATGACAACCGTATTACTGTCATCCTATTTTTATTGTCATCCTGAGCGCCTGCCCACCGATAGGTGGGAAGCGAAGGATCTCTCGGCTTTTAGCAATAATTGGCCATCACTGCTGTGGATGGGATTCTTCGGACTTCGTCCTCAGAATGACCGTGGGGGTTTTGCTGTGGATGGGATTCTTCGCTGACGCTCAGAATGACAAAAAATAAAACGCTCAGAATAATTAAACTTTTGAATTTTTAATTTTAAAATTTGGGATTTAAAATTTGTATTTTCATTAGTTGACAAAAATATTTATTTAGGCTAAAATTGAAAATAGAGGTGAAAGCCTTAAAAATTTTATAAGGAGGAGAAGAAGATGAGTAAATCAAAAAAACGAGTGATTTACGTGGAAACTGAAGTGAAGTGCCCCAATTGCAATAATTTCTTACTGGAAGCAGTCAAAGTCCCGCACGAATTCTGCGGACAACGAGAAGAAGAAGATCTTCTTGTTGGTAAAAGACTCGGCTACTATTGTTCAGAGTGCGGAGAGAAATACGACTCCGATTTTGCAGTACTCGACTTGCAGCAAGAGACTGACTAAAAACAAACAGGGACTCCTCTAACGGAGTCCTTTTTATTTTTCTAAAAATTTGCTTTAAAAATTTTTCTAAATAAAATTTTTGTGTTAAAATTGAAAAGATAAATAAAATTTTATGGCGAAATTTACTCATTTACATGTTCATAGTCACTATTCCCTTCTTGATGGTTTAGCTAAAATTGATGAATTAATTAATCGCGCAAAAGAATTAAATTTTGAATCATTAGCCCTGACTGATCATGGCGCTATGTATGGCATCCCAGAATTTTACAAAACTGCCACAGCAAATGGAATTAAACCAATTATTGGGGTGGAGGTTTATGTGGCGCCAGAGAGTCGTTTTCAAAAAAGACCAAAAATTGATAGCCGGAATTTTCACTTAACATTATTGGCTAAAAACGAAAAGGGTTATAAAAATCTATTGCAATTAGTAACACGCTCTCATTTAGAAGGCTTTTATTATAAACCGCGCGTAGATAAAGAATTGCTTTCAGAATATCATGAGGGTGTTATTGCTTTGTCCGGCTGTTTGGCTGGCGAAATTTCACGTTTAATTATTGCCAATCGTCTTGATGAAGCCGAAGAAAAAATTAAAGAATATCAGAAAATCTTTGGGGAAGATTTTTATTTAGAAATTAATTATCACCCGAAAATAGAAGAAAGCAAAATGATAAAAGAGCAACTAATTCGTTTAAGTAAAAAATTAAGCATTCCCGCTGTAGCTACTTATGATACGCATTATTTAAAATCGGAAGATGCGGAAGCGCATGATATTTTATTAGCCGTTCAAACCGGTAATAAAATTTTTGAAGAAGATCGACTTACACTCAGCGCAGATGATTTTTCGTTTTGCTCAACAGAACACATGGAAGAATTATTCTATGATTTTCCTGAAGCAATTGAAAACACTCGACTCATCGCCGATGCTTGTAATGTTGAGTTGGAATTCGGGAAAACGCTACTTCCTTATTTTGAAGTGCCACTCGGCGAAACACCGGAATCACATTTGAGAAAACTGTGCGAAGAAAATTTACCCAAAAGATTTCCCAAAATCACACCAGAAATTAACGATCGATTAAATTATGAACTAGGAGTAATTGAAAAAACTGGCTTTGCTTCTTATTTTTTAATTGTTGAGGATTTTGTGAATTGGGCCAAAAATAATGGCATTGTAGTAGGCCCAGGACGTGGCTCAGCTGCTGGATCGCTTGTGGCTTACCTTTTAAACATCACCGATGTTGATCCGCTCAAATATAATTTATTATTTGAACGCTTTTTAAACCCTGAACGGCTTCAGATGCCTGATATTGATATGGATTTTGCTGATACACGCCGCGACGAAGTAGTTGGCTATTTAAAAAATAGATATGGTGAAAATCGAGTGGCTCAAATAATTACCTTTGGAACAATGGCTTCCCGCGCTGCCGTACGCGACACTGGCCGAGCTTTGGGGCTTAGTTATAGCTTTTGCGACACAATTGCCAAACTAATCCCTTTTAATGCGACGCTGGATGAAGCGCTTACAAATGTTATTGAACTAAAAAATTTATACGAACGTGATCAGGATGTTAAAAAATTAATTGACGCTGCAAAAAAATTAGAAGGTGTCGCAAGGCATGCCTCTATTCACGCTTGCGGTATTGTTATTACTAAGGAAGAAATTGTTAATTACACTCCGCTACAAAGAGCGCCTCAAGATGAAAACTCTATTATTACTCAATATGATATGTATTCTTTGGAATCGCTTGGTCTTTTGAAAATGGATCTTTTGGGATTAAGAAATTTAACTATTATTGAGGACGCGCTCAATATTATTGAACAAACGACTGGTGAAAAAATTAATTTTAGCCAACTTGATGAGAAAGACAAAAAAACATTTGAATTAATGCAAAAAGGAGAAACCGTGGGTGTTTTTCAATTAGAAAGTCAGGGCATGCGACGGTATCTCAAAGAATTAAAACCTACTGACATGGAAGATCTCATTGCAATGATTTCTCTTTATCGGCCGGGTCCAATGGATTTAATCCCCCACTATATTGCTCGCAAATACGGCAAAGAAAAAATAACTTATCTTCATCCAAAACTGGAACCCATCCTTAAATCAACTTATGGCATTGCTATTTACCAGGAACAATTATTACAAATTGCTAAAGATTTAGCTGGTTTTAGTTTAGGAGAAGCCGATTTGTTGCGCCGCGCCATTGGGAAAAAAATCAAAAGTCTTCTTGATGCCCAAAAACAAAAATTAATTCAAGGAATGATAGAACGTGACATCAATCAAGATATTGCCGAAAAAATTTGGGAATTTATAGAACCATTTGCTCAATATGGTTTTAATCGCAGTCATAGCGCTTGTTATGCTCAAATTGCCTTTCGCACGGCTTATCTTAAAGCTCATTATCCTTTAGAATTTATGACGGCTTTAATGAATAACGAGGCCACTGAAACAGAACGAGCCGCTCAACTAATAAACGAGTGTCGTCGAATGCGCATTACTGTTTTGCCGCCAGATCTTAACGAAAGCTTTGAAAAGTTTTCGGTAGTAAAAGAAAAAAATGCTATTCGTTTTGGTCTTTTAGCAATTAAAAACGTGGGTGAAAATATTGTTAAAGAAATTATTAAAGAAAGAGAAAGAAATGGTCGCTTTGAAAACATTGAAAATTTTCTTCAAAGAATCTGTCATAAAGATTTAAATAAAAAATCATTGGAAAGCCTAACAAAAGCCGGAGTTTTTGACAGTCTTGCCGAAAGAGAAAAGCTCATCGCTAATTTAGATAATCTACTTTCTTATAATCAAGAAGTGAGGCGGATAAGCCTTAGTCCTCAAATTAATCTTTTCTCAAAAGAATTAGCCCTACCTACTCTAACTCTCAAAGAAACCGAACCTATGCCGCTTGAAGAAAAGTTAAAATTTGAAAAAGAACTCTTGGGTGTTTATATTTCTGACCATCCGGTTCGTCGCTATGAAGCAAAATTCAAAAAATTAAATGTACGGCCTCTGAACGAAATCTCCGAAAAATTAGTCAATAAAAAAGTTCGCGTCGGTGGCGTTATCACAGAAATAAAAAAAATTCTAACGCGTAATGGTCGTTCTATGCTCGCTGTTATCCTAGAAGATACATCTGATACGGCCGAAATTACAGTTTTCCCAGATACTCTTGAAAAAACATTAACATTTTGGCAAAAAGATAGTATAATTATTCTTGAAGGTCGTGTAAACAAAAACAATGATCATTTGAATATTGTTTGCGAAAAAATTTTAGCTTTTAAATAACCTATGAAACAAGCTCGTTCTAAAAAACCTCGCGTAAAAAAGTCGAAAAATGATATTGAAAAAATCAGACATTCTTTGAGTCATTTGTTAGCAGCGGCTGTTCTGCAACTCTATCCCAATGTAAAGTTTGGGATCGGACCAACTATTGAAAATGGTTTTTATTATGATTTTGATTTTGGAAAAACAAAAATTGATGAATCGCTGCTTCCTAAATTAGAAAAAATGATGAAAGATTTAATTGGCCGTAATCTCAAATTTAAAAAAGAGATTGTCTCTTATGCTCGAGCAAAAAAAATTTTCAGAAATCAACCCTATAAATTGGAATTGCTTGAAGAATTCAAAAAACAGAAAAAACCGCTTACTATTTATAGAACTCTTTATGGTCAAAAAGAGGTTTTTGTTGATCTTTGCGCCGGGCCACACGTCGCTTCTACGAAAATCATTGATAAAGAATCTTTTAAATTAGAAAAATTAGCAGGCGCTTATTGGAAGGGTGATGAAAAAAATGCGATGCTCACCCGAATTTACGGGTTGGCGTTTCATACCAAAGAAGAACTTAACGATTATTTACACTTGCTTGAGGAATCAAAAAAACGCGATCATCGAACTATCGGTCAACAAATGGATCTTTTTAGCTTCCATGAAGAATTTGGTCCAGGTCTGGTTTATTGGCACCCCAAAGGCGGATTGATTAGAGTGCTGATGGAAAACTTCTGGCGAGAAGCACACTTAAAAAATGGTTATGGAATTGTTTTTACACCGCACATCGGCAAATCTGATCTCTGGAAAATTAGCGGCCACTTAAACTTTTATCGAGAAAATATGTATTCACCGATGAAAATCGATGCAGATGAATATTATATTAAACCCATGAATTGCCCATTTCATATTCAAATTTACAAATCGCGAACGCGATCCTATCGCGATTTGCCATTGCGTTGGGCTGAATTGGGAACAGTTTATCGATATGAAAAGGCGGGCGTTCTTCATGGATTGCTTCGAGTCCGCGGGTTCACACAAGACGATGCTCATTTAATTTGCACGCCAGAACAAATGCCCTCAGAAATTAAAAAAGTACTAAATTTCTCACTCTATATTTTGAAAAGCTTTGGTTTTAATGATTTTAGCATTTATCTCTCTACCAAGCCAAAAGGTTCTATTGGCCCTCAAAAACATTGGAATGAGGCCACTCATGCCTTAGAGCGAGCTATCCAAACTTCTAAATTACCTTACAAAATTGATAAAGGAGGCGGTGCTTTTTATGGGCCGAAAATTGATATTAAAGTAAAAGACGCGCTGGATCGAGAATGGCAATGTTCTACTATCCAATTTGATTTCAATATGCCGGAAAAATTCCAAATGAAATATACAGATAAAAATGGCAAACAGCAACAGCCTTATATGATTCATCGCGCTCTAATGGGATCATTAGAAAGATTTTTTGGCGCACTCATTGAAAATTATGCCGGTGCCTTTCCTTTTTGGCTGATGCCCATTCAAATCAAATTATTACCCGTAACTGATAAGTTTTCGCCTTTTGCTTATAAACTTAAAGATAAACTAGAAAACGAAGGGCTGCGCGTTGAGGTGGATGATAGCAATGAAACAATTAGTAAACGCATTCGCAATGCTGAAGTAGAAAAAATTCCCTATATTATTGTTTTAGGTCAAAAGGAATTGGAATCGGGAAACTTGCCTATTCGTGAACGAGGCAGCAAAGAAATTAAATTGATTTCGCCCGAAGCATTTATTGAATTGTGCAAAAATCAAATTCCCATACCACAAAAAATTCAATAAATTCTTTTTTACAAAAAAATAATCAATCGGCTTTTTCAGTCGGTGATTTTAAAAAACCAAAAATTGTCGTAATTTTGGGACCTAATGCTTCTGGCAAATCGGACTTGGCTGTTCTAATAGCTAAAAAATTTAACGGCGAAATCATCTCGGCTGATTCAAGGCAAGTTTATAAAGGAATGGATATCGGTACAGGAAAAGTACCCAGAGACAATAAAAAATTTAATAAAAATCTAACATTAACAAACGAAAAATTGTATTTTTATCAAGGAATTAGACACCATTTGATTGATGTTTGTTCTCCCAAAAAATTTTTTACCGTTGTTGAATATCAAAAACTAGCCCAAAAATGTATAAAGAATATTTTAAAAAGAAAAAAACTTCCTATTATTTGCGGAGGTACGGGTTTTTATATTGATGCCGCTCTCTACGATTATCACTTTCCTCCGGTTAAACCTGATTGGCTCTTAAGAAAAAAGTTGGAGAAATTAAATACTAAAGAATTATTCGCTCAACTTCAAAAACTTGATCCCCAATACGCCAAAAGAATTGACCCTCACAATAAAAGAAGGCTGATTCGCGCTATTGAAATTGTTTCTATTCTCAAAAAGCCTATGCCACCATTAGAAAAATCTTCGCATTATGAAGTTTTAAAAATTGGAGTTTATCGTTCCCCACAAGAATTAAAAAAACGAATAGAAAAACGCTTGTTAGAAAGACTTAATCAAGGAATGATTGAGGAAGTTAAAACACTGCATAAAAAAGGTGTTAGTTGGAAGCGCTTGGATAATTTTGGTTTGGAATATCGTTATATTAGTTTATATCTCCGAAATAAAATTTCTTACGAGGAAATGATTAATCAATTAAAAACAAAAATCTGGCAATATGCTCGCCGCCAGATGATTTGGTTCAAAAAAGATAAAGAAATTCATTGGATTTCTTCTTCTTCTCAAGCATTAAAACTTGTTCGCCGATTTCTTAAAAATTAAGATTCTTTTATTTCTTTCAGTCTCAATTCAATTTCTTTTAATTGTTTTTCCAGTTCTTCAATATGAGCAAGCATCTCTTTGGCTTCCTCTGCCATTTTTTGTAAACGATTTCTATCGTTAGCAGATAACCCGCCTTGCACGCGCGCCTTCATTTCCCTTTCTTTTTCTTCAATCTCTTTAAGAATTCTCTGGCGTTGTTCTTCTAATTGCTTCCATTCTTCTTCAAATTCTTTCTCAGCGATTTTCTGTTTTTCGCTTTTAGGTTCAATAATCCTGATCTTACCAGTTAAAGGATCGTACTCTCCTTCCCAATCGCCTCCATAAGGTGGCGCATTTTTTATCACCTCTTCTTCCTTTTCTCGGGCTTCTTCTAATGGATCTTTATCGGGTTTGATTGGACGTATTTCTTCCATATATTTATATTATAGCAAAACGATTTTACTTTGTCAAGAGAGCATTAATTCTCTCTTGAACTAATTGAGGATTAAATCGACCTTTACTTTCTTTCATCACTTGCCCCACTAAAAATTGTAACGCATTGGCTTTGCCTTTTTGAAAATCAGCGACTGCTTGCGGATTTTCAGCAACAACTTTTTTAACAATCTCATCAATTTCTTTGGTATCAAAAACTTGGAGTAAGTTTTTTTCTTTAATCACCACCTCGGGACTAGCGCCGCTTTCAAAAATTTCTGCTAACACAGCCTTGCCAGCCGCTGAGGAAATCACTTTTTTATCTAAAAAATCAATGAGCAGAGCGAAATGATGGGGGGAAATTTTAATTTCTTCCACTGCAACATTATTTTGAAGAAGCAACGACTTCAAGTCAGTATTTAAATAGTTATAAGCCAATTTAATTCTTTCTTCTCTTTCTCTTCCTTCAATTTTTTTTAACCCATCTAATTCCATAATGACTTTTTCAAAATAATCGGCTATTGGAGGATTGTAAATTAATTCTTCCACTTCTTTAGCTTTTAATCCATATTCTTTTAGAAATCTTAATCTTTTGTCGTTGGGCAATTCAGGAATAGCTCGCTGCAACTCATCTAAATCAAATGCTTCCGCTGTTTTTATTGGTTTTAAATCCGGTTCGGGGAAATAACGATAATCCTGTGCTTCTTCCTTGATACGCTGAGAAATAGTTTTTTTCTCTTTTTCATTCCACCCTCGCGTTTCCTGAATAATTTTTTCACCCTTCTCTAACAATTCTGTCTGACGTTTTATTTCATATTCAATGGCCTCCTCAACTGCTCGAAACGAATTGAGATTTTTAACCTCAACCTTCGTGCCTAAAACTTTAGAAGCGCCGTTCGGTTCATCGGCGGCAATACTAATATTTACTTCACAACGCATCTCCCCTTTTTCCATATCAGCATCTCCAATATCTAAATATTTGATGATAAGATGCAATTCCTCACAAAATCTTCTTGCTTCTTTAGCAGAATGAATTTCGGGTTCAGTAACTAACTCTGCTAAAGGTATGCCGGCGCGATTAAAATCAACAAAAGAACTGCTTCCTTCATGAATTAAACGAGCAGTATCTTCTTCTAGATGAATACGCCGAATGGAAATTTTTTTAAACCGATAGAGCTCTTCTTCAATATCACTGATTTCTAAATAGCCATTCTGACAAAATGGTTTGTCGTATTGAGAAATTTGATAACCCTTGGGCAAGTCAGGGTAGAAATAGTTTTTACGATCGAATTTAGCAATTTTAGCTAAATAGCAGTTTAAAGCTAATCCAAGTTGTAAAACTTTTTCCATCGCCTCTTTATTGGGTTTTGGTAAAACGCCGGGATGAGCTAAACAAATCGGGCAAATATTTAAATTTGGCTTTTTCTCTTCTGGGTCATTCAAGCAATCACAAAACATTTTTTGTTTTGTTTTGAGTTCAATATGAATTTCTAAACCAATTGTGGGTGTATATTTAATCATTGTTTATTTTTAATAAAAATTACCTGATTTTCTTTTTCTTTTCAAAATCTTTACAAATTTTATTAAAAAATTCCTGAGGAGTTTGTGCTACGTCCCAAACAAGAAAAGAAACAAATGGTTCTTCGTATAAATCATCAGGGTAGTGCCCCATAAGTATTTTCTTTTCTAAAGAGTATATTTTTTTATCAAGAACAGCAGCGGCAAATAATTCTCCACTTGTATTCACGCCGATATAGCCATTTTTATTAAAAATGAAGACGATATCAGCAATTTTGACGCGGCGAAATAAATGATTGGCGGCATCCCAAATTAATCGTTCGCGATATTCCGCGCTGTTTTGCAAACGTTCTTTCTCTGAAAGATTTAAAATTTCTTTGGGCGTCGTATCGAAATCAGGCTCTAAAATCATAAAAGGCTTCTGATTTTTTCTAACGATTTCTCGAAATTCATTAATAAATTCTAGAAGTTCTGAACGAAAACGTTGGCTGGAACAAAAAACAATTTTTTTTACTGGCTCCTCCGACTTTACCAATTTCATACTACATTCTTATTGTATAAAAAATTTTCCCAAACTGCAACAAAAAATAACAAAACCGAAAATAAAATAACAAGAGCACCGGATGAAAATTCGAAATAAATAAAAAAATGCATCTCTGAATAATCACTTAACGATTGCCGACGATTAAAATAAGTCCGAACTCTAAATTAACACATAAGATCATTCAACTTTTTTTACGTGGGAATAGGTGGGAAAGCGGAAAAGTTTCCAAAGGAAATTTTTCCGCTTTCCCCAATTTTACGATTAAAAATTGGCATCTACTTAAATGCTTTTGTTTTCTGAAAAATTTTTACCCAAACGGGTTCTATTTTTTTCTTAGCAATCATCTGTTTAATTTCTTCTTTTGTAAACCAACCAAATCGCTTTACTTCTTTTTTTCTGATTCTTACTTTTCCGGTACAATCAGCCAAATAAACCCACCAGTAATGGAAGGTGCTTCCTCGATGACACGGATTATTAAATCTTTTTTTATTCAACAAAGGCACTAATCCTCTTATTTTTAATCCAACCTCTTCTTTAACCTCTCGTCTTGCTGCTGCATTTGGCAATTCATCATCTTCAATATGGCCTGCCACCGAAGCCCAATAATAAGGAAATTTTTTCCGATCAACCAAAAGCATCTTTTCATTCTTTTTGATAATGATCCCTACGCTTTGATGATTGCAATGTCTCATAATCAAATAATTTAATCTTTTTGATATTATATAGTTTTTTATTATTTTGCCAAATTTTCTTCAATAAAATAGCCCTGAATTTTTCAGGGCTATATTGTTATCATATTTTTATATTTTCTAAAATTCCCCATGTTTCTTCAAAAATTTCTGCTATCGGCGCTTCAGCATTAACAATAAAAACTCTAACTTTTTTATTTCCTACTTGCAATTTCCGTCTCAAGGGATGACCGGGCGAAGGACTTTGAAAACGAAAACTAAATAACCACCTTGCTGCCTTTTCAATTTTTTTCAACGTCTGTGTGTTCTCGTAAAGATCAATCGTCTTCCCTGAATCAACCAACCGCTGTAGGGCCACTTTTACCGGTACCCAATAAAAAATTATCACATTGGGTGCCAAATAATTTTCGCCTAAAATTCGGGCATGATGTTTGGTCAGATAGTTGAAATCTAATCCGTTTGCCATTCCATGCAGATAGCACGAAATATCATATCTATCCTGCACTACCCAGTGATTCTGCCGTAGAGCTGGCTGAATAATCTCCTTGATATCAAATAAACGATCAATAATAAAAAGGAGCTGTCTCTTTGCTTCTTCATTTCGCACTTTGCCATTTTGAAATTGTTTTAAAACTACTTTTGTAGCTTGCAAAATAGCATCGCTGTGGGGATTGCTTTTGGGAAAAAATTTCTCCAAGAAATTTTCGATTTCTACTTCTGATTCAATAATTGGGCGTTTTTCGATAATTGCTCTGATTATTTTCCCCAACAAGCCATCAGTTGGCTCATGATTGTATAAAGCTATTTTTCCCTCTTCTGCCAAAGCCCGCTCTAATAATTTCGCCTGGGTCGTTTTACCCGACCCATTTAGCCCTTCAATTAAAATAAATTTCCCTCCATCACTAATTTTAGCATAAGGAATTTTTTTCATAACAAACCTCCTTTAGATTTTTTAAAAGCTGAGAATGATTTTAATATAATTTTACTATCTGTCAATAATTTTCTTCTTTAATTTCAATATCTTTAATCTTTTTCTTCGATCAATTCATTTCTTATATATTATTGCAGGTTTCATTATTTAATTCAATTGTAGAAAAATAAAAATCCCGCCATTTGGAGTTTTGACGAGATTTATGAAAACGAGTTGTTTTTAATCTATTATCTCAATGCCCATATTTCTGGCGGTGCCTTCGATAATTTTCACCGCTGCCTCAATATCATTCGCGTTGAGATCTACCATTTTCTTTTCGGCAATTTCTCGAATTTGAGCGCGCGTCACCTTTCCTACTTTCTTTCTATTTGGTTCGGCTGATCCTTTGCTAATATTGGCTGCTTTTTTGAGCAAATCAGCAGCCGGAGAAGTTTTTAATTTGAATTCAAACGATCGATCTTCGTAAATAGTAATTTCCACTGGAATAACGTCTCCAGCTTGGTCTTTAGTAGCCTCATTAAATTTCTGGCAAAATTCGCCAATATTAATTCCTTGAGGACCTAAAGCTGTGCCCACCGGTGGCGCAGGATTGGCTTGACCAGCTGGTATCTGAAGTTTAATTATTGATTTAATTTTTTTAGCCATAATAGTTATTAGTTTTTAGTTGCTGGTTTTGGTTGTCTGTCTTTTATTTTTTAAAATAGTCGACTTTTATTTTTTATACTTCCGCCTTCCCATTAAACTCTATAAAAATATGTTTTGCAAAATTGTATAAATTAGGTCTTTTTTACTTGGAGAAAATCTAACTCTACTGGTGTTTCGCGACCAAAAATATTTACTAAAACCTTTATTTTAGCTGTGGCCTCATCAACCTCTTTCACCTTCCCGTCAAAATCCTTAAATGGTCCATCGATAATTTTTACCATATCTCCCACCTGTAGATCAACTTTATATTTTGGCTCTTCCACATTCATTCTTTTAAGCAACGCCTGCACTTCTTCGTCAGATAAAGGACTCGGCTTGGTTGCGTCAGCTCCAATAAATCCCGAAACGCGTGGCGTATTGCGCACTACATACCAGGAATCATCGGTTAAAATCATTTCTACTAAAACATAACCCGGATAAATTTTTTCTTCTGTCACATATCTTTTACCTCCTTTAATCCTAATCTTTTTTTCTTTCGGTACAATAATATTAAAAATTTTATCGTGCATATCTAAAGAATCCACTCTTTGTTTCAAATAATGAGCAACGGCATCTTCATAGCCCGAATAAGTATGAATGGCATACCATCTTTTTTCTTCTGGTGTTTGTTTAGCCATAAATTAAATAATAATCTGACTTAAAATTTGCATAAAAGCAAAATCGCAAAAGCCTAAAAAAACCGACATTGCCACGGAAAAACCAATTACCATTACAGTGTATTTTATGGCCTCTTTTTTGGTCAACCAATTAACGTGTTTAAATTCTTGCTTAACTTCTTTAAAGTATGGCTTAATTTTTTTAAACATAAGATTATTTAAAATATTAAAATTTAAATGCTAAATGTCAAGGTTATCAACCGTTTTAGCGTGAACTTGAATGAAATGTTTGCGTGGCGCAACTTCATCGCCCATCAAAATAGTAAATAGTTTGTCTGCTTCTTCAGCATCTTCAATAGTTACTTTTTTCAAAATTCTACTTTCGGGATTCATCGTTGTTTCCCATAATTGTTCCGGATTCATTTCGCCTAAACCCTTGTAGCGCTGAATACTAATATTTTCACTACCCAATTTTTTTAGAATTTGATCTTTCTGCTCTTCGTTATAGGCATAATAAAACTCTTTGCCTTTTTGAATGCGATAAAGCGGTGGTTGTGCAATATAAAGATGACCGCGGTGAATGACTTCGGGTAAAAAGCGAAAAAATAGCGTTAAAAGCAAAGAACAAATATGAGCGCCGTCAACATCTGCATCAGTCATAATAATAATTTTATGATAGCGTAATTTATTAATATCAAACTCTTCGGCAATAGCTGTTCCCAAAGCAATAATAATAGATTTAATTTCTTGTGATTCCATGATTTTATTTAAACGCGCTTTTTCTACATTAAGAATTTTACCTTTAATTGGCAGAATGGCTTGAAAACGACGATCGCGCCCTTGTTTTGCTGAACCGCCAGCTGAATCACCTTCAACAATAAAAAGTTCTGCTTCCTCTGGGTGGCGTGTTGAACAATCTGTTAATTTGCCCGGCAGGCTTAAACCTTCAAGCAATCCCTTGCGAAGAACCATTTCTTTAGCAGCTTTAGCGGCTCTTCTCGCCTTAGCAGCTAAAATACATTTCTCTAAAATTCTTTTGGCATCATTCGGATTTTTTTCTAAAAACTCTTTGAGAGCTTCGCTTACAACAGCGTCAACTGCAGTCCGAACTTCCGGATTACCTAGTTTTTCTTTTGTCTGACCTTCAAATTGAGGATCGGGCAGTTTAACAGAAATAATGGCTGTTAATCCTTCGCGCGCATCATCTCCTGTTAATCCATCTTCTCCGTCTTTGAGATACCCCTCTTTTTTAGCCCAGTCATTAAGTACTCGAGTTAATGCTGTTCGAAAGCCAGTCAAATGCATTCCGCCTTCTGGAGTGCGAATATTATTAGCAAATGATATTTCTGTTGCTTGAATGTCTTCTGTATAACAAAATGCGGCTTCAACAAAAATTTTGTCATAATTTTTGGCCGCATAAAAAACATTATCTTGAATTGGCCTTTCTTCTTCAATAAGATATTTAATAAAAGAAATGACGCCGCCTTCAAAATAAAAATCAGCGATGTTCTCTTTGCTTGTTCTGCCATCAACTATCCTGATTCTTACACCTTTCGTCAGATAGGCTTGTTCTCGCAAGTGATCAGCTAAGCGTTTAAAATCATATTCGGGCATTTTTGCCCCTTTGGTAGCAAAAATTTCTACATCGGGTTCAAAAATAATGGTCGTACCCGAAATGCGACAACTGCCCATTTTTATTAATTTTGTTTTTGGCTTACCTTTTGAATATTCTTGATAATATTTTTGCCCATCACGACAAACTTCAGCTTTTAAATACGAAGAAAGTGCGTTAACGACAGAAACGCCTACGCCATGTAAACCACCAGAAACTTTATACGAAGCACCGCCAAATTTAGCACCGGCGTGAAGAATGGTCATTACGGTTTCAAGTGAAGATTTTTTGGTTTGAGGATGAATATCAACCGGAATACCTCGGCCATCATCTTGAACCGAAACACGATGATTATCATAAAGCCGTACTTCAATATTTTTCGCATAACCAGCCATTGCCTCGTCAATTGCATTGTCTACTACTTCATAAATAAGGTGATGCAGGCCATCAATACCGGTTGAACCAATATACATTCCTGGTCTTTTTCTGACCGGCTCCAATCCTTCCAAAACCACAATATCCTTCGCGTTATAGGAAGTTGGTTTATCTGATTCGTTTTGTTGTTGTAATTCGTTAGAAATTTGTTTTTGCAAATCTACTTTCTCGGTTTTTTTCTTAGACATTCTAATTATATTTTAGCAAATTTTTAAGAAAAAATAAAGGGCGGATGTACTCTCGTGGCTTTCAACATTGTGTAGTATAACCGCCACTGCAAT
>DAOSMC010000012.1:0-13554 GCA_035369485.1 Minisyncoccota bacterium
TAGATGCAATTAATATTGATCTGAAATCGATGCAGGAAAAATTTTATCAAAAAATTTGTGGAGCATATCTAGAACCCGTGCTCAAAAATATTCAAAATTTTTATGAAAAAGGCGTCTGGGTTGAATTAACAACATTGATTATTCCCAATGAAAATGATAGCGAAAAGGAATTGAAACAAATTGCTAAATTTATAGCTGAAATTGATCAGAATATCCCATGGCATATTTCCCGATTTTTTCCTTCTTATCAAATGGAAAATTATCCAATGACACCAATGAACACTTTGAAAAAAGCTTATGAAATCGGAAAAGAAAATGGCCTTCATTTTGTCTATGCGGGAAATATTATTGAAGAATCTTTGGAAAATACTTATTGTCCAAAGTGTGGAGTTTTGCTAATTGAACGTCAAGGTTATAATATAAAAATAAAAGATGATTTTAGAAATGGTCGGTGCTTAAACTGCAAAGCCGCTATCAAGGGCGTTTGGAAATAATAATATGAACATTCGACCACCTGTTGTTGCCGGACAATTTTATCCTGAAGATCCCCGCGAATTGAAAGAAACGATTCAGGAATTTTTAGATCAACAGCCGAAAGATTTGTTTATTCCCCAAAAAATAAGGGCATTGGTTGTGCCACATGCTGGCTATATTTATTCTGGACCCGTTGCGGCCGCAGCCTATCAAACGCTTCGGCTGTCTCGTTTTGAACCTCAAAAAATTGTTTTGATTGGGCCATCGCATCACTTCCCCATTGCTGACTATATCACTTCTTCTTTTGATCAGTGGAAAACGCCTCTAGGCAAAGTGCCTCAGATAAAAGTAACTCAAAATGAATGGACTGTGTTTGACCTTGCTTTTATGCCCGAGCATTCTCTTGAGGTACAATTACCATTTTTGCAAACCATTCTTTCAAATTTCGAAATTTTTCCTATTTTAATTAACAACATTTCTCTTAGTGAAACATTAGCCAGAAAAATAAAAAGCTTGCTCGATGAAAAAACCCTCATCATCGTTAGTTCTGATTTAAGCCACTACAACCCATTGGCAATAACTCAAAAAATAGATAAACAAACTCAAGAAATTATTCTTCAGCTGAAAACAACTGAAGCCGAAAATATTGACGCTTGCGGAGCGGCGGGAATTTTAACTTTAATGCATCTAGCCAAAGACCTTCATTGGCAAAGAAAATTAATTTCTTATGCCACTTCTTATGATAGCAGCAACTATAAAGATGAAGTTGTCGGCTATGGTAGTTTTCTTTTTTATGAATAACTTTTCATTAACTGAAAAAGATAAAAAATTTCTTTTGGAACTGGCTCATCAAAGCATTCAATATTTTTTGCAACATCATAAAATCTTTGAAATCGATGAAGAAGAATTAAAAAATTATTCACCTGCCATCAAGCAAAAAAGAGGCTGTTTTGTCACCTTAACCATTGATGATGAACTCCGCGGCTGTATTGGCTGTTTTGAATCAAATAAACCCCTTTATCAAACAGTAATAGAAATGGCTATAAGTGCTGCTTTTTTTGATTATCGCTTTTCTCCCTTATCTAAAGAGGAATCAAAACAAATCAAAATTGAGATTTCGATTTTAACTCCGCCACGAGAACTTAAATATAATGATGCTGCAGATCTTCTGAAAAAATTAAAACCGCTAAAACACGGTGTTATTATTACAAAAGGCAATTATCAAGCCACTTATTTACCCCAAGTTTGGGAACAAATTCCCGGAAAAGAAGAATTCCTTAATTCTCTCTGTCTTAAAGCCGGATTGCCATTTGACTGCTGGAAAAAAGAAAAATTAAACGTTAAAATATACGAAGTCGAAAGTTTTAAAGAATAAATTATAATCATCATGGAAACAATCAATCTAAATGATTTTAAAAAGCTGGATCTTCGCTTAGCTCAAATTATTGAAGCAGAGCGAGTGCCGGATACTAATAAATTGTTAAAATTAAAATTAGATCTTGGTGATGAAACTAGAGAAATTGTTTCGGGAATTGGTATGCAATATCATCCTGAAGACCTCATTGGAAAACAAATTGTTATTGTAGCAAATTTAGAGCCTAAAGTTTTTAAAGGAATAGAAAGTCAAGGGATGCTGCTGGCTGTAGTAAATAAAGATGGTGATATTTCTTTATTAATACCCGACAAACAAATGACGCCAGGCGATCGAATTCAATAACAACATCTTGACTTTACTAATAGAAACAATATAATCTTTAATCTGAACTCGCATTGTGTATTTTCTAAAACAAAAGGTCGTTTTTAACATTATCCTATGAGCGTGCTTGCTCTTGAAGATTTACAAATCGTTAATTTAGCCAAAGAAGATGATGAGGACTTAGATGAATTAGAAGAGGATGTGGAAGAAGAAAAAGAAGAAGAGAAAGATGATGATGATTTGGATGACTTTAACGAAGATGATATTGATGAAGATTTATTTAGTGACGACGATTTAGAAGAAGAAAGTGAAGAAGAATTATAATTAATAATTTAAAAAGCCAGCCTTAAAAAGGCTGGCTTTTTTTTAAAAAAAGTTTATTATAAAAATAATACAAAATGGTTAAAAGATTAACGGAATCAAGTTATATTCCCAAGAAAAAAAGGCTTCGCAAAACTAATACCCGAAAAGCATTATTTATAGGTGTTGTTTTTTTATTTGTAGCTATTGTAATAGCCGGTATAGGCTACATTGTTTATCTTTATTACACTCTCCCCGATCCAGCTAATGTTGGCGAAACGATGATAAATCAATCAACTAAGATTTATGATCGAACAGGCGAAGTCCTGCTCTATGAAATCCACGGCGAAGAAAAACGAACAGTTATTGCCCTCAGTGATATTCCTCTCCATGTTCAAAAAGCTACTTTAGCTATTGAAGATGCCGAATTTTATCAACATCCCGCATTTAATTGGAAATCACTGGTGAGAGCGGTTTTTATTAATTTAAAAGAGGGTCGCTTTGCTCAGGGTGGCTCAACGATCACTCAACAAGTTGTCAAAAATATTTATTTAACACCCGAAAAAACTATTCAAAGAAAAATAAAAGAAATTCTTTTAGCTGTGAAGTTAGAAGAACACTATACCAAAGATCAAATTTTAGAAATGTATCTTAATCAAATCCCCTATGGCTCTAATGCCTATGGCATTGAAACTGCTGCCCAAACTTATTTTAACAAAAGCGCAAAAGATTTGACGCTGGCTGAAGCAGCTATTCTTGCGGCTCTACCCCAAGCGCCAAGTTATTATTCGCCTTATGGCAATAACCAAAAAGAACTTTTTGATCGACAAAAATTAGTTTTGAAACGAATGTTAGATTTAGGATTTATTACTCAAGAAGAATATGATACAGCGGTAAATGAAAAAATTAAATTCGCTTATCGAATAGAAAAAATTAACGCTCCGCATTTTGTTATGTTTGTAAAGCAATATTTGGAGAATAAATACGGAACGGATTATGTAGAAAATGCTGGGTTAAAAGTTATAACTACTCTTGATTGGGACCTTCAACAAATTGCCGAAAGAGTTGTTTATGAAGGTGCTTTAAGAAATGAAAAGCTTTATAAAGGAAAAAATGCGGCTTTAATTGCACAAGATCCAAAAACAGGCCAAATTTTATCCATGGTAGGCTCTCGTGATTATTTTGATTTAGATGTTGATGGAAATTTTAATGTTATTACCGGCCATCGTCAACCAGGTTCATCTTTTAAACCTTTTGCTTATTTAACTGCCTTTGAAAAAGGATTGACGCCTGAAACGGTTGTTTTTGATCTTAAAACTGAATTTAATTCTAATTGTCCAGCTACGGCTGATGGCGATACGGATCGCTATGGTCTTAATTGTTATCATCCGCAAAATTTTGATTTGACGTTTAAGGGGCCTATTGATTTAAGACATGCTCTGGCTCAATCAATTAATGTCCCGGCGGTGAAAGTTCTTTACCTCGCTGGTATTAAAGACACTATTGCTACCGCACAAAAAATGGGCGTCACTACACTTACTGATATCAATCGCTATGGCCTCTCTCTTGTTTTAGGCGGCGGAGATATTAAACCCTTGGATTTTGCAGAAGCTTATTCAGTTTTTGCTCAAGATGGCGTAAAACATCAGCAAGCAGCTATTTTAAAAATTGAAGATGCTAAAGGTTCTATTTTAGAAGAATACAAAGATGTAAGCGAACAAGTTATTGATCCTCAATATATTCGTCTCATTAATAGCGTTCTTTCGGACAAAGAAGCACGTATTGGTTTATTTAACCCGGGCAATCAATTAGAAATTCCTGGCTATGAGGTGGCGGCCAAAACTGGCACAACTCAGGATTATCGAGATGCTTGGACTGTTGGTTATACGCCTTCGCTTGTCGCTATTGTTTGGGCTGGAAATAATGATTTTTCGGCAATGCAAAAAGGTGGTGGAAGTATTTTAGCGGCTGTACCTATTTGGCATAATTTTATGATCGAAGCTCTCAAAAAATACCAACCAGAAACCTTCCCCCAACCTGCCCCGACCAATCCAAATAAACCTGTTCTGCGCGGAGAATATATTGTTAATTTCAAAATTGGAGACATCATTTATCCTCAAATCCATAATATTCTATTTTGGGTTAATAAAAATGATATTCTCGGACCATCACCATTAAACTTCAATGATCCTCAGGCTAATAATTGGGAATATCCCGTTACTCAATGGATTCAAAATAATTTACCTAATCCTCAACAATACAACATCGTAATTCCTTATAATTATGCTGAACTTCCTCAAACAACACTGCAACCAACATTTTCAATAGAATTTATTAATCCTAAAAATGGAGATTATATTACCGGCGGCGTTATCTATGTTGTATTAAACATTCAAACTACCAACCAAATAAAATCTTTACGGATCTATTTTAATGATAATCTGGTACGAGAAGATGTGGCTGGCAATGGCATTTATCAATTTCAATTTTCACCCCTCCAAATCGAAGATCAAAACCAACTCAAGGTTAATATTTGTGATGTTCTCAATAGCTGTACTGAAAAAAGCATTGTTATCTTTAAGCAGCAAATTTAATCAAAAAATAATTTTGATTTTATTAATTTTAAAGCCTTTTTGAGCTAAGAAAAACCTTAACTCTTCCTCAAAAAATTTTAATTCATTTGCCTCAATGGCATTTTTTACTTTGATAGTTAAATTGTGATTAAAAAAATTTATTTCTTCAACGCTAATCTGCTGGAGATGTTCTTTAAGAAATTCGGCAGTATAATTTATTACTGATATTTCTTTTATTTTTTGTTTAATACCGAGCTGATTTAATTTTTTATTAATAATTTTTTTAATATCATCCATATTAGATATCAAAAATTACGAGTGCTTCCCATGAATTGGATGCTTTCTGACTTACATAAGCTTCGTGATAAGTAACTGCCTTAATATCCTCGCCAAAACCCTCTACTTCATATCCTATTATTTTGCCTTTAAGGGAGTTCTCTGTTAGTCTTTCTATGACTAAATTTTCAAAAACAGCATGATCAACATTCGAAAAATATAACACCTCGGAAAGAAAATCAATCAATAAAGCGGTGGGATCTAGGGAATTAATGTCAATGTTGTAAGCAATTTCTCTAACGTTACTTGCTTTTTGGGGCTTTAAAATTTGGGCCATTCCTAATAAAGCATTCTGAAAAATTTCTTCAAAAGAAGAACCAAAAATCATTAACCGAACATCTGCTGTATGAGGTAAAATTTTAAATTTTGGCTGTTGTTTCTGAACCATCTTGTTGCAAAATTTTATGTAATTCTTCACGAGCGACCGCTCGATCATCCCACGGAATTCTTTTATCGTCTTTTATAATCATTACTCTTTCCGCTCCTTTACCGGTGATAATTAAACAATCTTCTGGTTGGCATAAACGAAGCGCTTCGGCAATCGCTTTGCGCCTATCTTCTATAATCTGATATTTTTTGTTTTTATTTTTTACGCCTGCAGCAATATTTTCCATAATTTTTTTCGGATCTTCATCGTAAGGGTCTTCATCCGTAATAATAATTTCATCGCAATATTTAGCTGCTACCTCGCCCATTTTTGGCCTTTTCCACTTATCGCGACCGCCACCCGTCGCACTTAAAACACAAACTAGGCGGCTTTGAGGGCTGGGAAGAAATTGAGTTCTTATCGTTTCATAAACCGCCATAAGAGAGTCTGGCGTGTGAGCAAAATCAATGAATACCTTAAATTTTTGACCTTCCGTAATTTCTTCAAATCGTCCGGGAATGCCTTCAAACCGACTCATTGCATCTTGAATAATGGACAAAGGAATACAAAATCCTTCTGCTGCACTTAAGGCCGCCAGTAAATTGTAAAGATTAAATTTCCCTTTTAGTGGTGAGAAAAAATCAAGATTTGATAATTTGAATTGAATTCCTTCAGCTGATAATTTATAACTATCGGGTTTAAAAATCTTATCAACGCCTTTTGTTGATGATTTTTCAAGAGTAAAGCCTATTTTTTCATCAGCTTTATATTTCAAAAAACGATTGCTATAATCATCATCTAAATTAACTACCATTTTCTTTTTAACCGTACAATCCATTTTGCCTCGTTTATCAACAATAGGAATATTTTTCCGCGGTTGATCTAATGCCGCAAAAAGTTTTTCTTTAGCCTCACAATATTTATTGATAGAACCTCCATGCGCTTCCAAATGTTCGGGCTGCAAATTTAAAAATATCGCCATATCAAAATTAATAAATTTATGACGAAATTGTTTAATTCCTTCAGAGGTTACTTCTAAAATCACATAGTAACATTTTTGTTGTCTGCAATCAGCTAAAAATTTCTGAATGGCAAAACGGCCTGGCATGGTCATTTTTAAATCATTAACCCAGCTTTGCTTATTAATTTTAAAACGCAATGAGTTAATCATTGCTGTTTTTTTACCATAAGATTCTAAAAAAGCGTTCAATAATTCAGCAACCGTAGTCTTTCCTTTTGTTCCAGTAATACCAATCACAATTAAGTCTTTCGAAGGAAATCCATAATAAAAAGCAGCTAAAAAAACTAAACAATAATGATACCAATTGATTATTGTTTCGGGTACAATTTTTTTAATAATTTTTTTTAGCTTTTTAATCATTTAATCGCTATGATTCTTTTTTTCTCCTAGCAATTTTAAGGCGTTCTTCAGGCGCTCGTTTAATGGCAATTGTTTATTAGAGGCTTGTTTAATAATTCTTCTGATGTCTATTTTTGAATAACCTAAATCGAGCAAAGCGTCTTCTAATTCTAAATCTGCTTCTAATTCTTCTATCGCTCCTTCTTCGGTGCTGATTTTTGATTTTAACTCGAGAATGATACGTTCAGCAGTTTTGCGTCCGATGCCAGGAGCTTTTGTTAGTACTTCTATTTTATTACTTAAAATAGCCGCCTTAAGACTTTTTACCTCACTAAATCCCAAAAGAGCAAGTGCTGATTTTGGCCCAACGCCTGCTACTGAATTAAGTAGTTCAAAAAATTCTAATTCTTCTTGAGTCAAAAAACCGTAAAGTTCTAAGGCGTCTTCTTTAACATTTAAATAGACGAAAAATCTGATTTTTTCTTTTTGATTACCAATCTGAGCCAATGTTTGAGGATGAACAAATATTTTAAAAGCAATATCTCCGCTTTTTAAAACAATAAATTTGGGCGCGAGTCGTACAACCTCGCCATCAATAAAATACATCATATAATGTAATTATATTATAGAAATCTCAAAATGCAATAAAAAATAAAAGCGGGGTGGTGTGGTGGCAGCGATTTTCTAAAGAAAATCGCTGCCACCACACCTTTTTATATTCATTTTATCTAAACTAATATCACCTATTTTTATTATTTATTGTTTGACTTTTTCTTTTGTTTTTGTAAAATAAAAACATATCAAATAACGCTTAAAATTATGCCTATAACTCAATCTGCCAAAAAAGCCTTAAGAAAATCCAAAAAACATTACGAAACTAATAAAAAAGCGGAGGGTGTTTTGAAATCAGAAATCAAAAAATTTCAAAAATTGTTAGCTGGACAAAAAATTAAAGAAGCTGAGCAGCAACTTTCCATCGTATACAAAAAGCTAGATAAAGCCGCCAAATCTCATCTTATCAAAAAGAATAAGGCTGCGCGATTAAAATCACGACTGGGTAAAAAATTAAATGTGCTCTTGTCAAAAAACGCCTAAAGGGCGTTTTTAAATCGTTTATGGTTTTGCCAACAAAAAAATTTCAAAAAAAGAAAGAAAGTTTTATCTGCCGCCACTGCGGTGCAATTGTAGAAGGCAACGGCTATACTGACCATTGCCCTCATTGCCTTTGGTCACAACATAGAGACATTAATCCCGGAGACAGAAAAGAAAAGTGTCATGGATTAATGAAGCCTGTGGGCGTTGAAATAAAAAAAGGATATTATCTTATCTATTATCAATGCCAGAAATGCGGCTATCAATTTAAAGTTAAAGCTGCTAAAAATGACAATTTTGAAGAAATATTAAAGTTGAGCGCTTTCCCATTTTAAATAAAATGGGAAATAAAATTGTTCCGGCTTCAGAAAAATATACTGAATGTGCCGATGGGTGGAATCGAACCACCGTCTGAGGGTTATGAATCCTCCGCTCTAACCATTGAGCTACATCGGCAAAAAAATCGGAACAAGGAGAAAGTGTTGCGGGACCAGGATTTGCACCTGGGTCTCGAGGTTATGGGCCTCGCGAGATACTACTTCTCCATCCCGCTGTTCTCTATTTTATAAGTTTTTCAATTTTTTTCAAGAGAAAGCTTAATTTTCAAGAATATCTTTTTTATTCTTTTTTGCATAATATAGACTGCGCGAACGCCGTGTTAAAGCTAGAATTGTTAAAACGCTAATATAACAATAGATGATGATTTCGGGCAGATGATAATCTATTTGAATGACGTTTGGCACAACAAGCAAAATAACAAGAAGTATTGTCCAACTGACAATAAACACTTCACCAGGATGATGAGCGTTATAATGGGAAAACCATCTTTCAAATTCTTTTGTACCAGCATAAATAGACAATATAGCAATATAAATCACTGCCACTAAATCTAATAGGTCTGAGTAATGATTGACGGAAATAAAATCTAAAATAATAACCACATATAAAAAAATATTCCAAAAATAAACCAGATAACGCCATACCGAAGAAGTGATTTGAATTTGTAATTGCATATTATTAGTTATTATAACAAATGCTCGTTAAATTTCAAAAGATTTCAATCAAAAGGCTTCAATCAAAATTTAAAACTTTAAAAAATAAAAAACGCGACCATTCATTTTATTGCATTTTTTGATAAAATCAGATAAAATGTTCTTATCCAAAAACGGGCCGGTAGCTCAGCTTGGTTTAGAGCGTCTGCCTGTCACGCAGAAGGTCGCGGGTTCAAGTCCCGTCCGGCCCGCCCTAAATTTTAAATACTATGACCATTGAAGAAATTAATCAAAAAGTTTTTGAAGAAATTGGCAAGTGTAAAGATCTGAAAACGCTAGAAAAAATACGAATTAAATACCTTGGCCGAAAGGGAGAATTAACTAATATCTTAAAATCTCTAAAAGACTTACCCATTGAACAGAGAAAAAAAATTGGCCCCATCTCCAATAATTTAAAAAAACTCATTGAAAATGCTTTAGATGAAAAACGACTTTATCTCATCAGTAATCACGAATTAGAGCCTCTTGATCTAAGCCTGCCGGGCAAAAAAATTCCACATGGTCACCTTCACCCCTTTACAACATTAGAAAATAAAATAGAAGAAATTTTTAGCGCTTTAGGTTTTGAAATAGTAGAAAGTAATGAAATCGAGACAGAATACTATAATTTTGATGCTTTGAATATTCCAGCCAACCACCCGGCTCGCGATATGTGGGATACCTTTTGGATTAAAAATGACTTCCAAAGTAAAAATAAAGAAAGATTTTTATTAAGAACGCATACTTCACCTATCCAAGTGCACTATATGGAAACGCATCAGCCACCTTTTCGTATTGTTTCACCAGGAAAAGTTTATCGTTATGAAGCTCTTGATGCTTCTCATGATATTCAATTTCACCAATTAGAATGTTTAATGGTTGACGAAAATATTACTTTTGCTAATTTCAAATTTATCGTCCTATCATTTTTCCAACAGCTTTTCTCCAAAAAAATTAATGTTCAATTCACGCCGAGTTATTTTCCCTTTGTTGAACCGGGCGTCCAAATCAATATTTCTTGCCCACGGTGTAATCAAAAAGGCTGCTCTTTATGTAAAAATACCGGCTGGCTCGAAATTGCCGGCGCGGGAATGGTACATCCTAACGTATTTAAGGCTGTGGGTTATAATCCTAAAATGTGGAGAGGATTTGCTTTTGGAATAGGACTCGAACGTATCGCGATGATAAAGTATAATATTCCCGATATTCGCCTTTTTAATTCGGCCGATCTAAGATTTATTAAACAATTTTAGGTGGTATGAAATTTTCATATAATTGGCTTAAGGAATATTTACCAAAATTACCAGCCGTTCAGAAACTAGCGGAAAATTTAACATTAAAAAGTTTTGAAGTTGAAAAGATAGAAAAAAATAATAGCGATATAGTAATGGACATCAATTTGCCACCCAATCGTTTTTCAGATAGTAGTGGTCATTTGGGATTGGCCAAAGAAATATCAGCGATCCTTGATACTCCTCTTAAAACGCCGGTATTTCATTTGAAAGAGGACAGAAGGCTTAAGGCAAGTAATTTTCTTCAAATTAAAGTTCAAAATAAAAATGACTGCTTGCGTTATAGTAGCCGCGTTATTTTTGACGTGAAAGTTAAAGAATCGCCCGATTGGTTGAAAAAAAGATTAGAAAGTTGCGGCCTTCAATCTATTAATAATATTGTTGATGCTACTAATTATGTGATGCTTCTAACGGGTCAACCTCTTCATGCATTTGATTACGATAAATTGATGGGAGAAAAAATTAAAACCCTCATAGTTAGAAGAGGTCTAAGTAAAGAGAAAATAGCAACGCTCGATGATAAAGAAGTAGAGCTAAATGATAATATTTTGGTTATTGCTGATCTTAAAAATCCTCTTGCCATTGCTGGAATTAAAGGAGGAAAAATAGCAGAAATCGATAACAACACAAAACGCATTGTTTTAGAAAGCGCTAATTTTGACCATGCGCTGATTCGCCGAGTCTCACAAATAACAAAGATTGTAACCGACGCTTCTTTGAGATTCGAACGCATTCTTTCACCTTCATTAACTATTGACGCCTTAAATTATGTAGCTGCTTTAATTCAAAAATTAGCTAATGGCAAAATCTTAAATGGAATTATTGATGTTTTCCCAACTAAAATTTCCAAGAAAGTCCTCGGTTTTAACTTTGAACAATTTTATAATTTTGCTGGATTTACTATTGATAAAAAGTTTATCGAAAAAACTTTTAAACGATTAGATTTCAAAATTGTAAAAAAAACAAACAACAATCTGTTTTTGGAAATTCCTCCTCAACGAATTGATATTGAAAGGTTTGAAGATTTAACCGAAGAAATTCTTCGCCTTTATGATTATAATAAAGCGCCGGCTATTGCACCTCGCTCTCTTATCCTTCCCGCTCCCATTAATGAAAAAGCTCTTTTCCGCAATAAAGTAAAAAGTGTTCTGATTGGTTTAGGGATAGATGAAATCTATGCTTATTCTTTTGTTTCAAAAAAAGATTTAGATAATTTCGAAATACCAGAAAAAAATGTGATTGCATTAGAAAACCCGATTAGCAATGACTTTGCCTATCTTCAGCCAACGCTTTTAATTAATTTAATAAAAGCGGGCGGATCTAATTTGCGTTTTTATGATAGTGTGAGAATTTTTGAAATTAGTAAAACATTCCAAAAAGCACCATTTCGACCCTATGAAGAATGGCGTTTAGCCATTGTATTATCAAGTAAAGACGAACAGAGTGATCCTCTATTTTTCGAATTAAAAGGCGTGATCGAACAATTAACCGAAGGGTTAAATTGTACTGACATCACTTTTGTAGATGCTAACACTAATTGGTTGGCCAAAAATCGAGCAGCTAAGATTATAAAAGACGGAGAAGAAATTGGTTACATTGGCCAAATCAATCCTCGCCTCTCTTATTTATATAACGACGATATCCCTATGGTGGTAGCAGAATTAGATATAGAAAAATTATATCAATTATCCAAAGAAGAATACGAATTTACACCATTGCCTAAATATCCTGCTGTTATTCGTGATATTTCTATTTTAGTTAATCGTGATATTCGAATGTCTGATATTTTAAATATTATTTATCAAAGTGACCCAAAAATTATTTTTGATGTTGATCTTTTTGATATTTATGAAGGGAAAAATTTACCAGAAAATAAAAAAAGCCTAAGTTTTCATTTAATCTTTCAAGCAGAAGATCATACTCTAACTAATGATGAGGTGGGGAAAGCAATAGAAAAAATCATCATCAACTTAAAAAATAAATTCAATGCTGAAATCAGATAAGTAGAGGGTGGCTTGAAAAGCAAATTTTCTCTAACCGATGTCAAAAGCGCGCTTAGCTCAGTTGGCAGAGCGTCTCTCTTACACAGAGAAGGTCGGGGGTTCGAATCCCTCAGCGCGCACGTTAAATTCATTGCTCGTTGAAAATTTTAAAAAAATACATAAAATAAATGGAGCTGTTTAATTAATGCCTCGGTAGCTCAGTGGTAGAGCGTCCCGAAGCATCGGGAGCGTCGGGGGTTCAAATTACAATGTATTTTGTTTATATTATCCAAAGCAAAAAAACAAAGAAATATTATATTGGCACATCTAACGATCCGAACTCAAGAATTAATGAACACAATAGAGGAGCAACGACTTATACAAAAAGCGGGATTCCTTGGATTTTAATAAAAATAATGCCTTGCAAAAACAAAACCGATGCTCTAAAATTAGAAAAATTTATTAAAAAACAAAAAAGTAGAAAGTTTATTGAAAAAATAATAAACGAAGGAATGAATTTTTATCTTTTTAATTAATGCCTCGGTAGCTCAGTGGTAGAGCGTCCCGAAGCATCGGGAGCGTCGGGGGTTCAAATTACAATGTATTTTGTTTATATTATCCAAAGCAAAAAAACAAAGAAATATTATATTGGCACATCTAACGATCCGAACTCAAGAATTAATGAACACAATAGAGGAGCAACGACTTATACAAAAAGCGGGATTCCTTGGATTTTAATAAAAATAATGCCTTGCAAAAACAAAACCGATGCTCTAAAATTAGAAAAATTTATTAAAAAACAAAAAAGTAGAAAGTTTATTGAAAAAATAATAAACGAAGGAATGAATTTTTATCTTTTTAATTAATGCCTCGGTAGCTCAGTGGTAGAGCGAGTGCCTGAAGAGCACTGCGTCGGGGGTTCGATTCCCTCCCGAGGCACATTAATTAATTAATTGCCTCTTTAATAAAACAATAAAACGGCTTAGTGGTAGAGCGTCCCGAAGCATCGGGAGCGTCGGGGGTTCGATTCCCTCCCGAGGCACATTAATTA
>DAOSMC010000013.1:0-10551 GCA_035369485.1 Minisyncoccota bacterium
GGAAGTTCAAAATAGATTCGCTAATTCTAGCATTTTCAGGAACGATCAAAATAACCGCCTCATTAGAGGAATTAATAATTTTTTCCACAACATCTGAGACAGAATCGTTTAATTCAACATAAATATTTTCTGCTTTCATTGTATTAACGTTTTTTAAGCAAATTTTGATTAAGCCATTTGATACGACGTTTTAAAATTTTATTCATTGCTTGATATTTGTTATCTCCTAAAAAAATGGCCGCTAAATTAATAACAAAATTAATTGACAACTTTTTTTCATTAAAATCTATCAGTTCAAGATTTAAATCTTTCATTAGTTGTAAGGCATCATAAAATTGAATTTTCGGAGGATCCACAAAAATTGCCGCATTCCATTTTTGATTTTCTAAAAATGGAATAAGATCCGGAAGCTCTGCTAAATCTCCTGTTAAATAAATATGGCTTATCTTTTCGTTTAATCCCATGTCTTTAAATGCCAAATTAATACCTTGAGCTAAAAGTCTTAACTCTTTTTCAAATAATTTTTTAAACCATTCGTGCGCAGCCTCACTTAATGCTCCTTGACTATAAATAGTCTTCAACTCTTCTGCCTGTTCTAACGAGATGCCCAATCGTTGCGACAGTGACTTTATTAAATTTATTGACCCCCAATCAAACGATCGATAAGAATTTAAATAATTGCCTAAGACAGCTGCGCTGGTTGATCGAGAAGTAATTTCAACAAAAGCAATCCGCTCTTTCCCTTCTATTAAAGATGAAATTTTATCAAAAATCAAATTTTTTTCAGCACAAAAAATTAACTCCCCACCCCATCGCTCTAAAATATCCTTAACATTTTCCCAAAATAAATAATTTAAATAGGTATTCTCTAAACAAAAAGATAAGGATTTACCGCTAAAGCCGATGGGGTTTAATACTTTTCGGTCGTCAATTCGCGGATCGCTAATTTTTGAATCAGCCAATACAACATCCCATTCGGAAATTTTTAATTTTTGACTAACAAAAATGCGTTCTTTATCATAAAGTCGCCATGCTAAATTTAAAATAGCATTTTCAAGTTCTTCTTTATCAATAGGCGACAGTGGATTATCTCTAACGACGGAAAAACGCGCTTTCGTAGATTTAGCAAAAGGTTGTTCAAAACATAAAAGCAGAGGAATTTTTTTGGAAATTTTTTTAATCAAATGGGCAAGTGCGTCAATAATATCCTTTTCACCAAATCCATCTTCATCATTATTAATTATTTGATAATATTTTTTAATTTTTAATTTTTTATTATCAGTATTAATAAAAACGAGGCTGGCAATAATTTCGTTAAAACCGCCAAAAAAACAAAATACTGGTTTCCAATTTTTATAAAAAATGCGGGTTAAATTCATGTGTCCGTTTTATTATAACATTTTTATTCCAAGATCGCCTTGATTCGTCTTACTCCTTGAGAAACTGCTTCTTCTTTAATAATTTTGAAATGACCCAATACATTTGTATTGGTCACATGCGGACCGCCACAAATTTCTTTGGAATAAGCATTTTCTAATCCATCTTCGAGCCGACCAATAAAATAAACCTTAACACGGTCGCCATATTTTTCATTAAAAAGGCCAATGGCTCCAATTTTTTTTGCTTCCTCCAATTTCATTTCTTTCATAATAACTGGCAGATTTTCTTTAATTTTTTGATTAACAATTTCTTCTACTTTTTTTAATTGTTCGGGTGTTAGTTTTTTTGAACAAGAGAAATCAAAACGCAAACGTTCCTCATTAATATTACTGCCTTCCTGTTTGACTTCTTCTCCTAATACTTCTTGCAAAGCTTTGTGAAGTAAATGGGTAGCTGTGTGATACTTAATCGCCTTTTCAGAATGACTCGCCAACCCTCCTTTAAACATACCAGCCGAGGCCGTACGCGAAAGTTCTTGATGTTTTTTAAATTCCTCTTCAAATCCTATAACATCAACTTCAATATTTTTTTCTTTTGCTAATTCTTTAATTAATTCCAATGGAAATCCATAGCTTTGATATAAATCAAAAGCTTCTTTGCTAGAAATCTGCTTTTTATTCTGGGCCAACTTTTCAAACAGAGATAAGCCTTTAGAAAGCGTTTTGCTAAATTTTTCTTCTTCTCGCACTAATTGCTCTTCAATAAAATCTTTATTTTCGTTTAATTCAGGATAGGTTTCTCCATAAATGGCCAAAACAGGTTCAATTAACTTAAAGGCAAAAAAATCTTTAATGTCCAACAATCGGCCGAAACGTATTGCTCGTCTAATGAGACGTCGCAAAATATAACCACGTTCCACATTGGAAGGTTCTAATCGTTCGGCTAAAAGAAAAATGCTTGCTTTTAAATGATCGGCGATAATTCGAAATTCTTTTGAAAAATCTCCGTATTTTTTATTGCTAATTTCTTCAATTTTTTTAATGATCGGAACAAAAAGTTCTGTTTCAAAGACCGAAGATAAATGATTGATAACAGCCAGGGTACGCTCTAATCCCATTCCCGTATCAACATTTTTCTGTTGAAGTATTTCATATTTACCTTCTTTGGTTTTGTTGTATGTCATAAAAACATCATTCCAAATTTCTACCCAATTAGGATCTTGGGGATTAAAAATTTTTGGTGCTCCATCTCTACCAACCCAATAGAACATTTCCGTATCTGGTCCACAAGGACCAGTTTCACCAATGGGTCCCCACCAATTCTCTTTTCTACCTAAAAATGCAATTCGCTCTTTAGGAATACCGACATTTTGCCACAATTGAGCTGATTCTTCATCTTTCGGGACAACATCATCTCCGCCAAAACAACTGACTGCTAATTTTTCCTTTTCTAAGCCCAACCACTTGAGAGAAGTTAAAAATTCGTAGCTCCATTCAATTGCTTCTTTTTTAAAATAATCTCCCAATGACCAATTGCCGAGCATTTCAAAAAATGTTAAGTGGGCAATATCGCCTACTTCGTCAATGTCATCGGTTCTCAAACATTTTTGAACATCACATAAACGCTGACCAGCCGGATGTTTTTCGCCCATTAAAAATGGAATTAATGGATGCATGCCGGCGGTCGTAAATAAAACCGTCGGATCATTTTCGGGAATTAAAGGAGCCGAAGGCAACCTTTTATGCCCTCGCTCTTCAAAAAAATTTAAATATTTTTCTCGCAATTCGTTTGCTGTCATTATTATTATTGTAATCAATTTTTGAGAAAAATAAAACGATAGGAAATGTAAATCTCAAATTATAAAATTCTTAAAAGTTTCGCTTCATAACACACAAGAAAAATTAATAAAAAGTCCGCTTAAAAGCGGACTGATTTTTTTAATGCTTCTCTTTTTTTAATGCTTCTCTTCAACTCGCAAATACGGCTTAGTTTCTTTTCTTTCGGCTATTTTTAGAACTCTTTCCAGTCCTAACATTTTAATAACTGGCTGGGGTTGCACTTTCACCACTTGGCAAAATTGCTTCATCGGCATTAACCGGTAAAGACGCAAAGGATCAATTTCTAAAATTAGCGATTGAATTTTCTTAACGGTTTTATTTTTTTCTTCAATATCAATTTCATTCTTGTGATACTTCTCCATCAATTTAATCAGGGTGTCTGCTACTTTTCTTTCTTTTTTTTCAATCCTATTTTTCTCTTCTCTCAATTTCACCAGTTGCCAAGCTAATTGCTTCATTCTTTTGCCATTACCATCCTTTTTCATTTCTTTTCCTCCTTTATAAAATTTTTGATTGCTAATTTTAGCTTAAAGCTTTAATAAATTTTGTCAATCAAATTAAAAACTTAATAAAATTTTGATCGTCCGCGCAATAATTGCAATATCAAACCAAAAAGAGCGATTGCGTAAATAATAAAGGTCGTATTCAAATTTTTTGAGCTCGTCTTCCAAAGAAGCTGCATAAGAATAATTTAATTGAGCCCAACCCACCAATCCTGGTTTAACAATATTTCTAAGATAATAAATGGGTTTTTCGTGAATACACAAATCAAAAAGCTTTTTTTCTATTGGCCGTGGTCCAACAAAAGACATATCACCCTTCAAAATATTAATTAATTGAGGCAATTCATCGAGATGTGTTTTTCTTAAAAATTTGCCCACCTTAGTAATGCGGGAATCGTTCTGATTAGCCCAACGTGGCCAATTTTCATCTTCTGGCAAGGCGTACATTGAACGAAACTTGTAAATTTTAAATAATCGCCCATTTTGACCCACACGCCACGATGAATAGAAAATAGGGCCCGGTGAATCAATTTTTATCGCTAAAACAATAAATGGCCAAAAAATTAAACTAATCAAAAAAATGGTTAGCGCTGCTACAAAATCAAAAATTCGTTTTGTCGAAAAAAAATGATTTTGACGATAAACTTTTAAATAATTTAAAAACCAATTTTCATCAACTACCGAAAGAGGAATGCGTTTAAAAACCAATTCGTAAAATTCTATTGTGTCATAAATTTCTTTTTGTTGGAACATCTCTTCAATAACAAATTTTTGAAGAGATCCTTTATTAGCGCCATCCCTCAAAAGATCGTCAATAACAATAATCCTTATTTTTTCTTTTTCGACTAGGTTTTTTAGCTCGTTTTCTTGAAAACGGAAGGGATCGTCAATCCATTTAACTAATTGATATCCCATTACTGAAGACTCCGAAAGTAGTTTGTTTATTTCTTCTATTTCTTTACTATTGCCCAACAGCAAAGCGCGATAGGCAATTTTTTTGAGAAAAATCGGGGTTACCAAGTAACGCCATAATAAAATAAAAAATGAGGAAAAAATAATAATAAGTGCTAAATTTGTTTTTGGAGTAATAACAGGATAAAGATAAAAAATGATTATGGCTAAAACAATATTGATAAGTTGTAAACGACAAATCAAATTGAAAAGTTTTTTGCGATCTTTAAAATTTTCCAGTTCATAAAGATGGCCGATATAAAAAACCGCTAACCAAACTACAAAAATAATTGAAAAGAGTTTTAAGTGGATAAAAAAATAGTCGGCATTGAGATGACGAATCGTAGCCATTAAAAAAAGGGAAAAATAAAAACAGACGAGGTCGCCGATTGCCAAAATAATTTTTCTCATTTTTTCCCCCCAAGCCATAAATTTTTCAATTATCGCTTTTTTATTTCCCCTTGCTTTTTATTTTTTCTCTTTTGTAAAAACAAGTACCAATCGTATAAAAGTGGACTGGCAATAAAAATGGAGGAATAAGTTCCAAAAAAAGTACCAATGAGCAAAGTCAAAGTGAAATAGAAAAGACTAGCTGGACCAAAAATTAATAATGCTAAAAGCACCAGAACCAGAGTTAAAGAAGTGAAAATGGAACGGCGCAAGGTTTCGTTAATGCTTTCATTCATCACCTGCCCGAAATCCAGACCTGGATGTGTACGCAATTTTTCTCGAATCCGATCAAAAACAACAATTGTATCATGAACAGAAAAACCAAGAATAACCAATAACGCTACAATAAAGTTAGAATCGATTTCCACCCCATGAACATGACCTAAAATAGCAAACAGACCGGTAGGAATGCTAATATCGTGAATCAAGGATAAAATAGCTGTAACGCCATAGTGCCAAGAAGCCATTGGTCGCGAGACTTGACGAAAGGCATAACTCAGATAAAGCACGATACAAATTACAACTAAAATAATTCCTTGAATAGATTTATTGCGTAATTCTCTACCAATAACCGGTCCAAAAGATTCAAAACGCATTTCTTCTACCTCGTTATATTTTTCTTTAATTTGAGTAATAATTTTTTGGTGATTCTCTTCAGTAATATCAGTAGAGCGGATAGTCAAACCATCGTCACCTGAGGGCGCAATAGAAATATTTTGATAACCAAACTGTTTATAAACATCGGTAATAAATTGATGGTCGATGTTGACATTATTTAATTTTAACTCTAAAGCAGAGCCGCCGGTAAAATCCATGCCGGGCTTTAAGCCAAAAATAATCAAAGAAATCCAAGCAATAAGCACTAATGCCCCAGAAATCCAATAAGTAATTTTTCTTACTTTAATAAAATCAATCATATTATTTGATGAATGCTTTTAATAATGACCGCGTTACCGTAATAGCCGTAAACATACTCGTCACCACACCAATTAATAAGGTAAGGGCAAATCCCTTTACCATAGAACTCGTGAAATTATACAGCACAAGGCAAGTGATAATAGTAGAAATATTGGAATCGCGAATAGACGGCCAAGCCCGCTTGAAACTTTCAAACAAAGCCCGCTTATTTTCTAAACCAATTTTTTTCTCTTCCCGATAACGTTCAAAGATTAAAATATTTGCATCAACCGCCATACCAATAGATAAAATGAAGCCGGCAATACCAGAAAGACTCAGTGTCACTGGAATTAATTTGAAAATAGCCAAGTTTAAAATAGTATAAATAATTAAAGCTAAGGAGGAAAAAATTCCTAATTTGCCATACATTACCAACATAAAGATAATAACGGCAATCAACCCAATCACTCCGGCTTTAATACTCAATTTTAAGAAAAATTCTCCTTGAAGAGCGCCAATTGATTGTTGCGAAATTAATTTAATGGGAACCGGTAAAGCGCCCGCATTTAAGTTTTCCACTAATTTTTTTGCTTCATCAGCTGTAAATTTCCCTGTAATTTGAGCTTTGCCCTCGGTAATTTCTTCCTGAACTACCGGCAAAGAAATCGGCTGACCATCAAGATAAATAGCTAAAACTTTGCCTACGTTTTTTTGCGTTAATTCCGCAAAAATTTTAGCGCCTTCGTCATTAAATTCCAAACTAACAACTGGCTCATAGGTGCGCGGATCAAAATCTAAACGCGCTGTTTTCAAATATTTTCCCGTCAGAGGCGGCTGAGAAGGAACAAAATAAGGATCAACGAATTGATATTCAGGGTTATTATTTTTCTGTTCTTCTAAAATTTTTTCTGTTTCTTCCTGGGGTCGTTGTTCGCGAAATTCCAAATACGGAGTTTCGCCAATCATTTGAATGGCTTGATTAATATCCTTTACGCCAGCTAGTTCAACATTCAAACGATAACTATCTCCCACTTGAACTACTTCCACACGCGGCTCGCTAACGCCAAAAAGATTGACTCGGCGTTCGATGACATCACGCAAACCATTCATTGCCGAATCACGATCTGCTTCAGCCACCTGACTTAAATCAGCTTCATAAATTAAACGCGTTCCGCCACTTAAATCTAAACCGAGCCGATAAGGTTTTTTAAACCAGTTCGGTAAAAAATCAAGTTCGCCATAAGCAAAAAGGCCGGCGATAATCGCTACAATTAAAATAATAATAACAATCAATAAATTTTTAGAATTTTCTTTCATAGCGAAATTATTTTTATTGTAATCCAAAATTAAATATTTGCAAGAAAAAAATAAACATAACAATTAAAAATCTAGAACTCTCTGAGGCGGCAAAATTTTTCTATAGAAAAATTTTGCCGCCTCTTCAATGTTTATTTTTACTTTTTACGTTTAAAATAAAAGAGCGTCCTAAAAGGACGCTCTAATGGCAGTATTTTTTTCTAAATCAACACTAAAATCATCAAAAAGTGGGGAAAGTTTTTGCTGAAATAATTCTAATATTGGAATCATAATCTCTCTCATTTGTGAATGTGCAGCGGCATTACAACGCAATTCAAAAATATGCCGCCATTCGCGAATATTCGCCGTCACAAAAATTTCTGTTTTCAACGAATTCGGCAACACCGCCCGTGCTTCTTCTGGCTTTAAACCAAGCTCTCTTAAATGAAAATAGGATTTTTCAATCAACTCCATTGTTGTTTTCCACACGCGATATTTTTCAGTTCCTTCAGTTAAAAATACCGGTTTAATTACCACTATTTCACCTTTCTTGGTGTAATCGCAATAGCGAGTGGATTCCTGAGTATAACTCGCCAAACGATGGCGAACTAATTCATGAGAAACACCGCGATCACAAACAATAATAACTGAAAGGTTGACGTGTTCCAATACGCTTTCATGACCGATTTTCAACAAATGCTTTACAAATTTAGATGCTGAATCCTCGGTAATTTTTTCTTCACTTTTGTGGGAAATTCGCCCAGCCAACTCAATTTTTCTTAAAATTTCTTCTCGATTCAACTCGGTCACAACTTTAAAAGACGGACTAATGACTTTCATCATCGCCTCCTTATAAAAAATTAAATAGCTGATTCTAGTTTAAGCTAAATTTTATTCTTTGACAAGCTTTTTTAAAATTTCTTCTAATTCTTCATCAGAGAAAAAATTAATGGTAATTTTTCCTTTATTGCCTCGCTTTTTCACTTCCACTTTCGTGCCAAAAATAGCTTCTAATTTTTTTTCAATTTCTTTTTCTAAAGCATCACCCAGATCACTTACTTGCACTCCTTGCTTTTGTTCTGAGAAAACACCTAAAGGAATTTCTAAAATGCGGCGTGTTAAAATTTCGGTTTCTCTCACAGTTAATTTCCGCGACAAAATTTCACCTAAAAGCGCTCTTTGTTTTTCAGGATTAGTGATGGTTAAGAGCAGTCGCGCGTGCGATTCGGTAATTTTGCCTTCTTCTAAAGCTCGCTGGGCTTCCGACGGTAATTCTAAAAGCCTTAAAGCATTTGCCACAAAAGCGCGGCTTTTGCCAATCCGTTCTGCGATTTCCCTTTGAGATAATCCAAACTCCTCGGCTAATTTTGCAAACCCTCTGGCTGATTCCAAAGGATTCAGATCTGCCCGTTGAATATTTTCAATAATCGCCGCTTCTAATTTTTGTCGCTCTTCAAACGATGGTCGAATAATTGCCGGCACTCTTTCTAATCCCAACATTTGAGCCGCTCGCAAACGCCTTTCTCCTGCAATCAATTGATACTCAACTCCGCGACCATAAGGAGTTTCTTTTTCTACGCGCGAAACAATCAATGGTTGTAAAATACCAAATTCTCTAATAGAATCAGCTAATTCTTTTAGGGATTCTTCATCAAATCTTTTACGTGGCTGATAAGGGTTGGGTTTAATTTTTTCTACTTCGATGAGATACACCGCTTCTTTAATTGGGCCTAGCTCTTCTTTAATTTTCTCCATCTCCTGATCTGTTATTGCATCATTGTGCACTGCTTGATTTAAATTATCGTCAAAATTATTTGGCTCTAATTGCTGAGAATTTTCAGGTTTAAGATTTTGAAAAGGGGCTTGAAGCAACGAAGAATCTTCAAATAAACATTCTGGGTAAATTCCCTCTTTAATTAAATTTTTTATTCCCTCAGTGACGACAGTTTTATCTTCGGGATACGTCACGCCTAGCCACTTGGCTTCAGTTGGCAAAATGGTAACCTGCGCTTTTCCTTCTCGCATTAATTGTCCCACTACCTCTGGAATATAAAATTCATCTTTTTCGGAATTTTTAATATTCATTAAAAATTTATAGAATCGTGTTTCCAATTCGTAAAAAATGCTCGGCGTAAAACCAAAAAAATTCATTGAAACAGTTTCCTCGCCTGTGCAATTAAGCCATTGCCCGTTGTCTTCATATTTAATGCCGTCTTCAAATTTCTGAATTTTTGTTCTTTCAGTAATATCGATTAAGTATCCTTCGTCAGAAATGCGGCATAGGCCACGCGAAACAGAACCAAAATCAGATAAAGTATTTTTTAAGCGATAGCCCACCATTAAATAATGGTATAAATTGGAATCGTCTGATAAATTTTTAAGAGCGTCGGCCATTTTAATGAATGCATCTCGGCCATAAAAATCATCGGAATTGATCACGGCAAAATTAGATAAAACAATATCTTTACATAATAAAATAGCATGACCTGTTCCCCATGGCTTTTTTCTTTCTGGTGGCACGTTAAACCAAGTGGGTAAACCTTTGTCTAATTCTTGATAAATGTAAGAGACATGAAAATTCCTTTCCGCCCGTTCTCCGATTTTTTGTTTAAAAACTTCCTCGATATCTTTACGAATCACAAAAACAACATGGGTAAAGCCCGCCTGCTTTGCATCATAAAGGGAATAGTCTATAATAATTTCGCCGTTTGGACCCACAGGATCAACTTGTTTTAGTCCACCATAACGACTTCCCATTCCTGCCGCTAAAACAATTAAAGTTAAATCATCGTTTTTCATAACTTTATTCTATTAAAGCAAAAAAATAATTAATTGACAAGAAAAAAATTTACAAGTAAAATGGAAATAGTTCTTAGTAAAAAATAATTTCTCAATAATTAGTTCGAAAACTTAAAAAATTTCGAGCCGATAAAAAATTAAGCCCGGGTGGCGGAACTGGCATACGCGAAGGACTTAAAATCCTTTGTCCTTTTTGGACTTGTGGGTTCGAGTCCCACCCCGGGCACAAACGAATAAAATGAGTTTGGGACCGGGAGCAAGCCAACTGCTTGGCTTGCGTGGGGACGAGAAGCGCGCAGCTATGGGCGACGAGCGAGTTGGCGAGGAGCCCAGCGAGCGGCGGGCTGCGAGCGCGAGAGCGGAAGCTCGAGCGACTTGTAGCCGAGTCCCACCCCGGGCACAAACGAATAAAATGAGTTTGGGACCGGGAGCAAGCC
>DAOSMC010000014.1:0-2006 GCA_035369485.1 Minisyncoccota bacterium
TTTTTTCTTATTTATTTAATTTCCACTGTAGCGCCTGCTTCTTCCAATGTCTTTTTAATTTGCTCGGCTTCCTCCGGCTTAATTCCTTGTTTGATGGCTTTTGGTGCTGCATCAACTAAATCCTTTGCTTCTTTCAATCCCAAACCAGTAAGATCCTTTACTACTTTAATAACTTGTACTTTTGCATCACCAGCGCTTTGCAAAATAACATCTACTGTTGTCTTTTCTTCCGCGCCCGCAGCAGCTGCTCCGCCACCACCTTGTGCAACTGCCATTATCTGAGGGGCAGCTGAAACGCCAAATTTTTCTTCCAATGCCTTAACCAATTGCGACAATTCAACAACATTTAATTTTTCTATCGCCTCAATAATATTAACTAATTTTTTATCAATTTCTTCCATAATATTACGATTGTTTTTTAGCAATTGCATCTAAAGCAATTACTAATTTTTGAATATTACCATTGAGAACTCCGACCAAAGTTCGTGGTAAAGAATTTAAAGTATAAACAAGTTGAGAAAGCAAAACTTCCTTAGACGGTAATTTTGCTAATTCAATAATTCTTTCGACTGAAAAGAAATTTTTATTAATGAACCCGCCCAGAATTTTTAATTTCGGTTCTTTTTTTTCGCTACTAAATTTATAAACCGTTTTTGAAGCTATTAATCCCTCTTCGGGACTAAAAATTAAAGCAATAGATCCAGGAAAAGTAAAAATGTTAAAATTAATACCAATATGTGAAAGCATTTTTTGAACTAAGGTTTTTTTAACTACTTTTAATTCCATTTCATTATTTTTTAACTCTTTTCTCAAATTGCTTAAATCAGAAACTTTTAGACCAGTAAAATCCACCATTAATACTGCTGGATTTTTATTAATTTTATCCACTAAATCATTAAGAATTTTTTCTTTTTGAGCTCGCGTAAGCATAATTTAAAATAAAAAACGACTGACAACAGCCGCAGACTAAAATATAATTTTGCATTAAACTCCACACTTTTAGCCTCTACAGGTCTTATGTTTTTAGACTGCCTGTTTTCTGCGGCTTTAATCAAGTATAATAAAATTAAAAATACTGTCAAGATTAATGATATGGCACTAATAAAATTTCCGGTTGGAATTAAAATTCCTAATTTTTCCTTCTTAAATTTTAAATTACTTTTCATCTATTTCCAAAATTTTAAATAAATCCTTCATTAAAAAGATACATATATTGAGTTTTCAATCAATTAGATTATAATTTATTATATTTCAATATGAACTCGGCTAAAAAACAATCTCAGAAACAATCTGAAGTCCAAAAACAACAGGCAAGATTAATACATTTTGCCCTCAAACAATTGGGCAAACCCTACAAATATGCTGCCAAGAAGCATGAAATTGGAAGGGTGTTTGACTGCTCCAGTTTTACTCAATATATCTATCGACGTATTGGAATCGAATTGCCTCGATCCACAATTCTTCAAGCTGAATGTGGCCGAACTATTCCGGCGCGAAAAAAATCTCCTTATTTCAAAAAAAATGACTTACAGATAGGCGATCTTTTATTTTTCAAAGGAACAAAGGGCCATTTTAATAAAAAATTTCCCAACGGCATTGGTCATGTAATGATGTATTTGGGGAACGGCGTATTTATCCATGCTTCTGGATCCGGACCAAAGAAAAACCAAAAAATTAGATTGGAAACATTTAATAATGTAATCCATCGCAAAGATTTCCAAATTGCCAAAAGAATCATTAAAACCCAAACAAGGGCACACTCCAAACCAAAAGTGAAATAATAAAAATGACTATGAGAATGATCGTTAATGTTTTTTTCTTGCGCATAGTTAAAATTCTTCTTTTAAAAGTTTTTGGATTTCTGGATTATTTTTTAATTTTTCTAAGGCCTTTTGTTCTATTTGGCGGATACGCTCGCGTGTAACATTAAACTCCTTACCCACTTCCTCCAATGTATGAATAACACCATCGTCTAGGCCAAAACGCATTGATAAAATTTTTCGTTC
>DAOSMC010000014.1:2106-5779 GCA_035369485.1 Minisyncoccota bacterium
TTTCTTTTTTCTGTCGTTTTTTTTAATATTTTTAGTTTTTTTAACAAAATGTCTTTTTTTTAATTTTTTACTCTTCTTTAAAATTTTACTCGTCTTTTTCTTTTTTAAAGATTGTTTTTTCTTTTTTATATTTTTCTTTTTCATATATTTTAAAATTTATAAAAGATTAGCGAATTTCTTTAGATAAATTCTGCAGTTCTTCAAGATATTGATTAATAGCGTCAATATTATTTTCTTCTTCTGCCTTTTTTAAAAGCATCGTTTTTTCAGAAATAGTTTGGCGAAAAAACTCTTTTTTTAATTCTAATGTAATTTTTTGAAATTCCAAGTCCCAATCAATATTTTCATCGGTAAATTCATAATCAGCCAATAAATGAAGATAAGAAATACTTTCCCACCCACCATCGTTTAAACCTCCTCCTCTTTTTTCTTTATCGCTTAAAATTTCTCGGACTAATTTTTGATATTCTTCAGCAAGAAAATCAACAATAGCAACTAATTGATCTTTTTGAACTTGCGTCTTTATAATCAACGCAAGCGCTCGTTCGCTTAATAACTCTCTTCTTGTTTTAACACCATTAATTAATTTATTAACTACTTCATCTGTTGCTGAAACGTTTTGAATTCCCTTATTATCTAAGGTTTTTTTAATTTTTTCTAAATCTTCTTTCAGAAAATCTTCTCTTACTTGAAAATCTTCTGCTATTCTTTTTAACCATTCGCCCGTTTCTACCGGATTTTCAATCCAGGCAATTTTTGAAAGTAAAAATTCTATCGCCTTTCTTTTGCCACTAACGTCTTTTAAATTAAATTGGGTTAAAGCTTTTCGATAGTAATATTCGCCCGCTTCCTCGGCTTTTTCTATAATTTCTGGCAATTGCTCTTTATGAAGAAGTGCAAAATCGGCAATATCTTTGCCCTCCGGCAAACTAATTATAGAAACTCGAAAATCAAGTGAACGCGCTAAATCAATCGCTCTTTCTGCAGCTAATCGCCCGGCTTCGTCCATATCATAACCAATAATCAAGTTTTTGGTCATCCTTCCTAAAATACGGAGTTGATCCTCTGTTAAAGCTGTTCCTGATGTTGCTACTGTATATTTAATTCCACTCTGCCAACTCATTAAAAAATCCATCTGCCCTTCAACCAAAAGAGCCCGTTCTGCTTCTCTGATATTTTTTTTTGTTTTAGAAAAACCATATAAAATATGGCCTTTGCTAAAAATAGGACTATCGGGAGAATTTAAATATTTTGGTTCTTTTTTTTCTTCACCAAAAATCCTACCGGTAAAAGCAACTATGCGATCTTGATGATTGAAAATCGGAAAAATGATGCGATTACGAAAACGATCAAAATAAGAATTGCTCTGCTGTTCGGATTTAATAATTAAACCTGAAGCAAAAATATCATCTGTTTTAAAACCGCTCTTTAAAAGAAAACGAAAAAGGGCGTCTCGTTGATTAGGTGCAAATCCTAATTGCCATTCTTTTATTGTTTCTTCTTCCAGCCCTCTCTTTTTTAAATAACTATGCGCTGCCGCATTGTTTTGTAATTGCGCTTCGAAAAACTCCGCTGCTTTTTCGTGAATTTCATAGAGTTTATTCAATTGATTTTGAAAAGATGGATCTTCTTTTTTTAATTCAATACCTGCCTTCTTTGCTAAAATTCTTAGCGCTTCTCCAAAATCAACATTTTCATATTCCATAATAAATCTAAAAATGTCACCACCTCGATTACAACCAAAACAATGCCAAATTTGCCGTTCAGGCGAAACCATAAAAGAAGGAGTTTTTTCTTTATGAAAAGGGCAAAGAGCACGAAAATTAGCTCCAGCCTTTGTAAGTTTTACATACTCACTAATTACCTCAACGATATCTAATTTTTCTTTAATTTCATCAACTATGCCCATAATTCAATATCCTATTATAACTCTTTTGAAAGGTTTTTCAAAATAAACCCTTAAAACAAAAGGGCTTAATAATGTTTGAAATTATTCCTCGCTTATCATTTATAGTTATAAAAGAGGATTTAATTTTGTCTTTAAGCGCTTTAAAATTTCTTCATCATCTAAAACATTCGCTTTTTGCTGCTGATTTTCCTGCTGAGAATCGGGATTGTTAGATGGAGAGTTTTCCTTGGTCAAATAAACAATAGGTTGAATTTCTGAAGATTGAGTTCCTGGTAAATTAATCACCGGTGAATTAATGGGATGGCTGTCTTTATTAGATGAAATGGAAGTATAGTTTTGTTGTTTATCAGAATTATTATCTGCACTAGGAAAAATAACTGCCAGATCAGAATCAGCTGTTCCTTTTTCTGCTATTGCTGCTGTATGATATTTGGCTAATAATTTCTTTCCTGCATACAACCATAATAACCAAAGAATTATTAAGATATTAAACAGGAGAGAAATCCAATACCAGGGAATACGAATATTTCTAATTCTATCAATTAAAGCGGCTAGAGTATAGAAATTATTCAAATTTTGAGGTTCATTCGTAATACAAACGGGATCAAACCAAGCAATAAAATTAGGCGAAGGAGTTGATTTAGCAACGGTGGAAACTCCTAAAACTTTTTTCTCAACTAAGCCCATAACGCCAAAATAACCAAATTGAGCTGTATAAGCCGATACAGAATTAAGAGAGATGTTACGATAAGTAGTGAGCAAATTCCAATTCACTGGCGCAAATGGCGCGTAAGAAATGCTCAAAGAATTTTCATTAAATCCTTTAATGTCGCCATCTGAATAATTAATCGTTAATACGGCTAGATTTTCTAAATCAATAGCATGACAATTTTCATCTTCAGCGGCGATGTGAATAATTTTAGAGCCAACAAATTTATAATTTCCTACTTGAACATTGGGATCAATTAAATTATTTAATTGATGGGCTGAAATATTTATTCGAATATCTTCCGGATAAGAATTAGCTAAAATAGCCAGTCGAACATTAAAGCCATCACTGGAATTTAGAGAACAACTTCCGCCAATTCGTCCATTAATCCAACATGTTGTTTCAGCTAAAGCTGATTCAAAATGAACAAAAGAACAAGTGGAAGTCCCCAAAACAGTTGGAGTTGGTGTAGTCCCGCCTAGCCAATATCCCCCACCTCCGCCACCATGATAAGGAGTAGGAGTTGGCGTGGGAGTTGGTGTAATTGTAGGCGTAGGAGTTGGAGTATCTGTCGGAGTGGGTGTAGGAGTTGGTGTAACGCCTCCAGAAACAATTTCTAAATTAGCTGAAGCATAAGCAACCTTAATCCAACTATCACCACAAATAGTTTCATCTTTAACATAAACTTCTACTTTAATTTCTTTAGTACCAGTATCGCTAAATTGAGTTGTCCACGCGCCATTTAATTTTTTATTATTAATGGCATTAACCGTCCCTGACCATCTCCATTCACAAGAAGCGCTAGAAGAATTACATTCGGGAATATTATCAGTTGAAATAACAACATCTGTTTTCTTTAAAGCCGGATTAGCAGAGAAATTTATTTTAGTTTGATGAGGAACCGAGGGACAAGTGGGGGTGGGTGTAAGTGTAGGAGTTGGGGTTGGAGTTGGAGTTTTGGTCGGTGTTGGCGTAGGAGTTGGGGTTTTGGTTGGTGATGGGGTTGGAGTTGGAGTTGGAGTTTTGGTCGGTGATGGAGTCGGGGTTGGAGTTGG
>DAOSMC010000014.1:5879-9945 GCA_035369485.1 Minisyncoccota bacterium
GTTGGAGTTGGAGTTTTGGTCGGTGATGGAGTCGGGGTTGGAGTTGGGGTTTTAGTCGGTGATGGAGTTGGGGTTGGAGTTGGAGTGGAAGCATAAACGTTAAATGAGCTGGAACCAGAAGCAACCTTAATCCAACTACCACTGCACACAGTTGCATCTTCAACATAAACTTCTACTTTAATTTCTTTAGTACCTATAGTAGAAAAACTTGTAGTCCATTCACCGGTGGGTTTATTGGTAGTAACTCGTGTTACCGCACCCGACCATCTCCATTCACAATAAGCACTAGGAGAATTACATTCGGGAATAATGCTGGTTTTAATGCTCACTGTTTGATTAACCAAGACCGGATTTGGAGAAACAGCAATGGTAACAACATGAGTATTAAATGAACAGGCCGAACAAGAAGATTGGCTCACCATAGCCAAAATATTATTTCTTGAAATATTCAAATTTTCCCCTCTTTCCAGCGAGGGAACAAAAACAATCAGCAAACCAATTATTATAATAGTAGGATATAAAGCTTTTTTCATAAATTAGAAGCTAAAAAAATATCATCAGAATTTTTCTCTGATGATTATATTATATTTATTTTTAAAAAAATGTCAACACCCCCCCTTGCTGACAGCTAAAATTCTTTCTTTAAAGCTAAATCTAGGATTTTTAAAATTAAATTTTCGTAAGACATTCCTCCTGTTTTTGCTTCGCGCGCTAATCCACCGTCTTCGGAAATATCAGGATTAGGATTTAATTCCAATACATAAATTTTATCTTCCTTTTCGTCATAACGTACATCTAATCGGGCATACCCCTGACAACCAAAAATTTTATAGCATTTCTTCGAAATTTCTTCTAGGTCCTTCTGCAGCTTATCGCTGATGTTAGCTGGACAAATCACTGGCGTTTTTTTAAAAACAATACTCTGTTTCACCCATTTTGCTCGATAACTAACCACTCTAGGGATATTAGGAGGTAATTCACTAAAATCAATTTCGGCAATAGGTAGAACAGTTAATTTTTTATTGCCTATAATACCGATGTTAAATTCGCGGCCATCAATAAATTCTTCAACCAGCGCCTCTTGTTGATAGACGTCAAGAATGTGACTTATTTGCTCTTTTAATTCTTCTTCATTTTTTACCACTGAGCGCTCTTTTATTCCTACACTGCCATCTTCTCGAATGGGCTTCACGATTAATGGAAATCTTAAGGTAGGATTGAGTTTTCTATTACAATTATTAAAAACTTGCCACTTTGGTGTCAAAATGCCGTTATAAGTTAAAATTTCTTTGGCTCGAGCTTTATTTTGACAAAGCGCTAACGTAAAATAATTATTTCCGGTATAAGGAATCTTTAAAATATCAAACAGCGCTGCTACATGAGGTTCTAAGCGCGGATCATCATAAAAACCATCATCAGCTAAATTAAATATGAGGTCCGGTTTTTCTATTTTTAATTGTTCAAATAAATCAATATCTATCTGCAATATTTTTACTTCGTGGCCGAACTTATCAAGAATTTTTTTAATAGCCAAAGCATCATCGAGATTAACACGCCCATATGTATCAACTTGAGTTTGAGTGGTAGAACTTTCAGGAATAATAGGGTCTTCGTTTGTATTATTGATTTTTTTAAAACCTTTTAAGTTTCTTGCAACGATAATAATTTTCATAAAGAAATTTTTAATTTATTTTTATAATACAAAACTATTATAGCATGAATTTTCTGATAAAGAAAAACGTTCTTGGGAATTTTTTTTACAAAATATTGTTGAAGTTCTGAATAATTTCTTTTCCCGCTCGGAATACTAATTTTAAATTCTTTAATCCAGCGCTTAGTATAAGCATCCACAACAAATACCAAACGATTAAAAGCATAAAGTAAGATTGAGTCAGCGGTTTCAAATCCCACTCCTTTAATTTGAAGTAGTTGGTTTCTTAAAATATAAGCAGGCTCTTTTTCAATATTTTTTATTCCCCCTTTTTGAATAAAAAATTTAGCTACATTTTTTAAATATTTTGCCTTAATTTGATAAAATCCCGCTGGTCGAATTAGTATTTTTAATTTATTAAGCGGTGTTTGATATATGGCTAACAATGAATCTTTTTGGGCATTCTTTAAATTAGCCATGGCTTGCTCAACATTATTCCAATTTGTTTGTTGAGTCAAAATTGACTCAATAATTACCCATTCTTTTTCCTTTAATGTTTTTCTCGGCTTACACCATAATTGCCATTGGGAATCTTCTATTTTTATTTGTTTTTGGGCTTGATGATAAAAAGATAAAATTTTATTTAGCAAGTTGTATGAATCAAACAATTAACTCTTTTTCCCTCGTCGACCAATTGATTATAAAGCGCCACAGATTGAGGCGTATAACCAATAATAAGTTGAATCCCTCTTTCTTTGGCTTCTTGATCTAGTTTATCATCAACACGCAAAACGCCATTAAAACCATTGCCAATAATGACTACTTCTGGATTAGCGGCAAATAGCATCTCTTTTTCCCAATCACCAATAAAGTGTGACGAATTAAACATCTCCTTCAATTTTTCTTCATCGCGTTCAAAAACTTGATTATTAGAAATCAATATCTGATGAAATTTTTTCCCACCCACACTAATTTCTCCAAATTCACAATGATCAATTTTAATTTTATTTTGATTTTTTAACATGTTGTTTGTGTACGACGCTTTTTAATCTTGCTGGACGTACAACAGCAAGACTTTTTTTAAGCCGTTCGGTTTGGATAACTTTTAAATTTTTTTTAATTTTTTTACTCATAATTTATGGTTGTAAAATATCTTCCGCTTGACTGTTGATAGAAATGACAACGTCGTTAATGGATGGAAATTGTTTTAATGTTTCTGTAATCTGAGCTCGAATGGCAGAAACTCGGCACGAACCTCCAACTTGAAATTCTAATTGCTCATCAAAATCAACATAAGCTATGCCATCTTTTATATCAATAGAGTTGATTTTAACATTAGGGTTAATGCTTGTAAAGTATCCCTGATCTTTTTCTGCTTCGCTTACTCCTTTTAATAATTCTTCTAACGCAGCTCTGGCAACAGCCGAAGTTTTAACTATTTCTCGTTCCACCGGAAAAACTTTATTACAAGAAATTTCTTGATCTAATTTGCTATTATTAAAGAACACCTTAACTGTCATAGTGGCCGGTTGTTGAAATTTTAGAGGCACCATATAATATAAGTTCTTTTCTGCTAAACCTGACGGATTATCATTTTTTAAAACAAGATAACCGCTTTCAATAGATGGAATAAAATCCACTTCTCCAGAAAAAGGGACAAATTCATTAGTCATCCAATCTCCTTGAGCAGTGATAACCCCCGATGTCACTGTAGCCAAATCTGACGATAAAATATAATATGGAGCGGTACCTTCAAAAAACCAACTGCCCCGCGCTTCGCCTTTAATGGTGAATCGTCCTGTAATCAATTCGTTAGGTTGAGGACTAAATAAATGAATTATGTCTTCTTCGTTTTGAAATTGCGACATTTCTGTTTTTTGGATTTTGTTTTGTTGATATAAAAACAAAACTCCGATAATAACAAGAATAATAATAGCGATTAAAATTAAAAGTTTTGAATTTTTCATATGATATAAATAATCGACTTTATTTAATAACACGTTTAATCTGCGGTGATAAATGCACTAGAATCTCATAGGGAATCGTATTGCCTGTTTTTGCAACATAATTAAATGAATTCATTTTATTAAGATCATCAGAAAACACCTCTACCTCTTCTTCTAATTTTATTTCATCAATCGATGAAATATCTACAACCGTTAAATTCATACTCACTCGACCAATAATTTTTAAAGGTTGGTCGTGATAATAAAAATAGCCGATATTGCTGAGATAGCGAGGAACTCCTTCATAATATCCACAAGGGACAACAGCTATTTTTGTGTCTCGATCGGCAATCCATGTAAAACCATAGCCGACTCCTTCTTTTTGAGGAACGGTTTTAATATTTACGGTCTTGGCCCAAAGCGATAAAACAGGTTTAATATTTAGATTTTTTTCCGCCGAAGCATCAAA
>DAOSMC010000015.1:0-9690 GCA_035369485.1 Minisyncoccota bacterium
CTCGCGAGCGGCGGCCTGCGAGAATTTGCCGTCAGGCAAATTACTTGTAGGCGAATCCTCCCGCCTCCGCTTTTATAAAATATTCAGAGCAAGCCAACTGCTTGGCTTGCGTGGGGATGAGAAGCGCGCAGCGTTAGGCGAGTTTTCCAACCGAAAGTTGGAAAGGCGAGCCTCGCGAGCGGCGGCCTGCGAGAATTTGCCGTCAGGCAAATTACTTGTAGGCGAAAAAAACAGGGGAGCTGGCACTAGCATTTTTGTATAAAATATGTTATAATAAAGAATATGAGAAAAGGACTAAATATTAGAGCAATTGGAGGAGCGTCGGAAAAGGCAAAAAAAGAGATTAAACACGATATCGAACGCGCTTTGTTTGAGCATTTTGATTCTTTGTCTCAAAAAGAACAGGAGATGTTTATCCAATTTGAGAGAGCCAAATCCGAAAAAGAATTGGCACTTATTCAATTAGCAGACAGAGAAACTTCTCGGTTGATGCAAGAAGCAGGCGTTGAGCCGTATAGTGTGCCTTTTGAAAATTTTCATATTGTCTCCCCCGATATTTATAAAAAGTTATTTGACGCTGATACTGTAGCGGCTAGTTTCTGCGTTAAGCAAGGAATAATTTTTAATGATGAACGGTTTAGAAATAATCCTGTTTATTTGGGCATTAGCGTTTTTCACGAATTACTTCATTTAAAAGGACATTTATCAATAGAGGTTGAAGAAGAAGAAAGTGCGTCTAAAATTCATGGTTCGCTTTATCGCCATGGCGTGACGGCTTATTCTTCTCAGCAAACTATTAATAAGAATCAATTTCATTTTCATTTTTCTGGTCTTCACGAGGCCATTGTTTCTGAAGCGGAAAAACAATTTTTACCCAAATTGCTTGATTTGCCAGAATTGGCTTTAGAAAAAAGATGGTTAAATTCTGAAAAAGCTAAAAATTTAAAGAAAAAAATTGCCATTGAGAAAGGCATCCCCGAAGAAGATATTATTTGGGTCAATGAAGACGGTAGTGACTATGAGGATTTTTCTTACCGAGCCCAGCGGAAAGTTTTAAAATATGTTTGTGAGGAAATCAAAAAACAATATCCAGAACAATTTAAAGATTCCAGTGAAGTTTATAAGCTTTTTCTCAAAGCTCATTTTACTGGTCAACTTTTGCCTATTGCTCGATTAATGGAAAAGACTTTCGGGGAAGGCAGTTTTCGGTTATTGGGCAATATGGAGACTTCTAATGAAAGTGGCATCCTCCATTTAGAATCTTTACAAAAAGCGCGGGCGCGTTATTTGCGTGAATCTTTAAAAGAAAAATAATTACTTTAATTGAGATGAGAAAAACTGCGGGCATTTGCCCGCAGTTTTTCTCATCTCTAATTCCTTTTATTATTTATTAGTTTTTTTCGCACTTTCCGCTGCTTTTTCTTTCCAATGTTTATGTTTTTTATTCATGCCGTTTTCCCAAATCGGATCAGCAATTTTTTTATAAGCTTTCGAATATTCATCTAAGAAATGACAAATAGTTGGATCGCAAATAGCGTCATCCGCCCCTTCATAAGATGGTTTAGCATTATATTCTCTTACAAGTTTTCGTAAAATTTCTGGATTGTCAATTAAAGCACAAGGGGTAAGAAGATTTCCGTTCTCGCAATAAGGCTGAGCTTCTTGGAAGGCCTGGAAAAAAGGAGAACGAATAACATCCAGCAGTTTTTTATCTTTAATGTTATCAGTTGAGAATTGCAAGAAAGCGCATGGTTCTATTCCACCATTGCAGTTAATGTGGAAATAACCACCAGGTCGAGCGCCAGCGATGCAACCGCCAGCATAAGGACCGTCATTCCAAAAATCGCCAACAAAAAGAGGCTTTGTATTTCGAATTTCATTAGTTCTCATTCGCAATCTATTTCTATCTTCGGGCGCAACCATTAAATTAACATCAGGCTTACGACCAACGGGTACGTATTGAAAATACCAACCAAAAGAACAGCCTTTTTTGATCATAAGATCAACGAATTCGTCAGACATCAGTGCTTCAATATTTAATTTCGTTGGTGTGACCGAAAAACCAAAGGGCACACCCGCTTCTTTAAGATTATCCATTGCCTCCATAATTTTTTTAAATGTTCCTGGGCCACGACGATCATCTGTTTCTTTTTCAAATCCTTCAATAGAAATGGCAGGGGCAACATTGCCTAATTTTGCCAGTTTTTTGGCCATTTCTTTCGTTAATAAAGTGCCATTAGTGTAGGTCATAAAATACATATCGTTGTGTTTCTCAAACATTTTGAGAATATGTGGCCAAAAGTAAGGTTCACCGCCCGAAACTACTACAAAATAAATTCCCAGGTCTTTAGCTTCGTTAAGAATTCGATCCACTAATTCAAAAGGTAACCCCTCGTCTTTAATATATCTTCCGGCATAGCAGCCACGGCAATTAAGATTGCATTGTGCTGTAGGGCTCATAACAAAAAACCAAGGCAATCCAAAACCGAGTTCTTTGGCGAGTTTTTGGCGCCGTTGATTTTCAATTACCATTGCATTGATGATTAGATTTTCAATTAATTTATCGCGACATTCTTTTGAAATACTATTTAAGGTTCGGCGCACCAAGTCTAAAGCTGGATGTTTTTGTTCAAAAAGCTTTTTAATATCTTCGGCTTGTTGTTTTAAAGTCGGATTTTCAATTAAATATTTTTCTCCGATTTCAATAATTTGAATCAAATTTTCATCAGAGAGATTAGCGACATTATCCAAGATAAGCTTGAGAGCTTTCTTTTGTAAGGTTGAACTTTTTTTAGGCATAAAAAATGTTTTTACTCGGCCATTGAAAAATAGGAGATTGTATTATACAATACTCTCTTTTTAAGATAGCCCTTTTTTTAAGAAAGTCAATTGTCTCAATTATTTGAATTATTATTGCAAAGATTTATAATAAAATTAATGACCCAACAAGACCAAATTCCTATTGATAGGCAGCAAGAACAAAAAGAAAAAATTCCTTTGGATGATTCGGAGTTTTGGGTTATTGATGATTCAACTGAAATAATACGCAGTTTAATGGGAATGTGGCAAAAAATAACAGATCAATATCATTTAAAAGGGAAAATTTTTAGTACGGCGGCCGAAGCATTAGCTGAGATTAATCGGAGAAAAGAAGAAAAGAAATCCTTACCAAAGGTAATTTTTATGGATGCTTGGTTAGATGGTGATACTTTAGAAGAATTGCAGTACGGCGGGAATATTATTAAAAAAATTAGAGAAATGGAAGATGTTTTGCAGCCATTAATTATTGCCCATAGTTCTGAAGACAAATATAACGAAGCGTTAAAAACAGCCGGAGCTGATTTAATAATTAAAAAAGGAGATTATAAAAGTTCAAAGATGTTTTTAGAAAATTTAGGGCAATCTAAGCAAAACAAAAACGAAAAAGAGAAAGATTAATTTGATAGATTAAAAAACTGTTTATAATTAATGTCTCAAGAAACAAAGAAAAAAATTAAAATTTGTGCCTTAATTGGTCGGGGCGGGCGATTGCCGGCTATTTATAATTGTGTCAAGGATTATCCTTTGGCAGAATTAGCATTGGTCGTTTCTCATAAAAAAGAATCACCCGGCATAGAATGGGCAAAAAAACAAGGCATCGAAGCCTTTTATTTTCGTCTTTCTGATTGGAAGGCTCAAGGCAAGGATCGTTTGGCTTTTGATGATGAATTAGGGAAGATGCTGAAAGAACGGGGAATTGATTTAGTGGTGATGGCTGGTTGGGACTTAGTTGTTTCCAAAGAATTTCTTAAATATTTTCCTAATGCGGTTATTAATATTCATCCGGCTCTATCACCAGCTTTTCCAGGACTGGATGCTCCGAAGCAAGCTTTGGAATATGGAGTCAAAATTACAGGTTGCACCTTACACTTTGTTGATGAAGGTGTAGATACGGGTCCAATTATTTTTCAACGTGCAGTGAAAATAGAAGATAACGACACCCCCGAAAGTTTAGAAGAAAAAATTCATCAGCAAGAAGAAGAAATTTTATGTGAAGGAATGAGAGCTTTTGCTGAAGGTCGTATTAAAATTAATGGCCGTAAAGTAACTATTCTATGAGCGATTTTTCTAAAAAAGTTTCTTTACCATGGCTTATTTTAATTTTAGTAACAGCGGTGGCCCTTGCGGCTTTAATTTATTATGGCCCCAAAAAAGAAGTTAAAAATTATACCATTATTATTAATGGTTCGTCTGATAATAATATTGAATTTCAATATGGAGTATGGCCTCAGTTAGGCGATGTGGATTTTTTTAATAATGTTTTAGAAAAATTTATTGAACAAAAAATGGATTTTATAATGGCTGATTTAGATCAAATGAAACTCAAGGTTTTTAAACAAGGTGAAATAATTAAAGAAGTGCCAATTGGCGCAAAAGGCCGCGAAGGTTCGTGGTGGGAAACGCCAGTTGGTTTATATAAAATCGAAGCCAAACACAAAAAAGCTTATTCTAATTTTGCCGGGGTTTATATGCCTTATAGTCTAGTTTTTGAAGGTAATTTTCTTATTCACGGTTGGCCTTATTATCCATCAGGCAAACCGGTATCTTCTACATATTCCGGCGGTTGCATCAGATTATTTGATGAAGATGCTAAAGAAATTTATAATTTAGCCGAAGTGGGTATGCCGGTTTTAGTTTTTAAAAAAGCGTTTGAGGTAGAAAATTCTACTTATCAGTATAAAATTCCAGAGTTAAGTGCCCAGGCTTATTTAGCGGCTGATTTAAAAAATAATTTTATTTTTTTAGAAAAGAGTCGCAATCAGATTTTGCCTATTGCTTCAATTACTAAATTAATCACTTCATTAGTAGTTTTAGATTATACTAATTTAGAGCATTATGCACGCGTGCCTCAAGAAGCAATAATATTTACTTCAATTCCTCGTTTAAAAGCAGGTCAGAAGATTCCCATTTATGAATTATTGGCTTTACTTTTGGCGGAATCTTCAAATGAGGCAGGAAATACTTTAGCAGCGTTTTTAGGATCAGAAAAAACAATTAATTTAATGAACAACCAAGCTAAAAGCATTGGCATGACCAATAGCCATTTTGTTGACCCTAATGGCGTAAGCTTAGAAAATGTTTCAACGCCGCTCGATTTATATCAGTTAGCCAAATATCTTTATTTCAATCGCAGTTTTATTTTGAAAATGACTAAGGGTATTTTTGATAACGATTATTATGGTCAACCATCATATAATCTTAAAAATTTAAATCTTTTTGCTGATGATCCAAGTTTTGTTGGAGGAAAAATGGGATTAACATCAGGAAGCGGCGAAACGATGTTGGCTATTTTTGAATTATCAATAGGTAATTCTCAAAAGCGGCCAGTTGTTTTTGTGGTATTGAATTCTAAGGATGTTTACACCGACATTGTTAAAATGGTCGAATTTGTTAAAAATCATTATCAATTTGAAAATGAGTAATTGGGATTATTTAATTTTTCAAAAAATTAATAGTGCAGCTGGATCTATGCGCTGGTGCGACCAAGTTATGGTTTTTTTAGCAGAATATTTAATGTATATTCTTTTGGTTGCCGGATTGATTTATCTTTTTTTTGCATACCAGAAACAATTAAAAGCGCTGATTGTAGCAGCTGCGGCTATTATTTTGAGTCGTGGTTTTATTACAGAAATCATCCGTTTTTTTTATTATCGCCCGCGGCCATTTTTAACTCATCCCGTTAATCAATTGTTAACTCATGATATTAGCGGTTCTTTTCCTTCGGGTCATATGACTTTTATTTTTCCGCTTATTGCTCTGGTTTATTTAAAAAATAAAAAATTAGGCGTGGTTTTTATGGTTTTGGGCGTTTTAATGGGATTAGCGCGTATTTATTGCGGCGTTCATTATCCGTCCGATATTTTTGCCGGCATAATTATAGGCGTTTTTTGTGGTTGGTTTGTAGAAAAAATAGCCACAAAAAATTTGAAATGATCACAGAAAAATTCCACATTTTATCAATTCGTTTTTCATAAAAAGAAAATAGCCGCCGGAAAATTTCTGCGAAATTTTCCGGCGGCTATATTGTCTGCTATCAATTTTAATTTTACTTTTTGTACTTGGAAACTTTCTATTCCGCTTTAATTTTTACTTTTTTCACTCTGTTTTTATCCAGTTTAGGAAGGCGAATAGTTAAAATGCCATTTCTTAAACTAGCGCTAACGCGATCACCATCAATTTCTACTGGCAAAATAACTGAACGGCTAAATGATCCCCAATAGCACTCCTGATAAAAATAATCATTCGCTCTAACCTCCTCATCTAATTCCCGCTTACCCTTGATGGTAATCATATCGTTTACAATGGAGATATCAATATCCTCGGGTTTTACTCCAGCCACGGCGGATTTAATAACAATTTCCGTCGGCGTCTGATAAACATCAACCATTAACTGACCTTCCCCAGTTAAAACATCCTCTTCTTCATTAGACGAAGGAGTGTTTTTAATTTCAATATCTTTTTCGACGTCTTCGCCTTTTGATTTAAATAATTTAAACGCCATATGTTTTTTGATAAGACTCTACTTGTTTAAAAGCTCGACTCATTACATAATTAGAAATAATTAATAAAGCCGCAACACCAAAAGCAAAGTAAAGATTTTCAACAGTTTTCATTATAAGATAATTATAACAAGAATGCAAAAGAGAAGCCATTATAATTCCAAAAACAAGCAATCCAATGATAGCATATTTTTTCTTTTTTAAAATTCGGCCGATTGCCCAAAAATAACCAAAAATAGAGCAAGAAGAAGCATGGAGAAAAACAGCCGAAAGAAGGCGAATGAACATAGTAATAATAAGCGTATTGATAATCGGAGCAGATAGAGAAAAAGAAGCTAGATTTTGCCAATTTACCAAAACCATATTTTCTTGAAGGATTGAAAAACAGACTTTTAAATTTTCTGCCGCTGCAAATCCTAATCCAGTAACAACAGCATAAATAATAGGATCCGTTGTTTCATCGCGAAAATGAGGGTTCTTGAAAGAGCTAAAGAATGTGGCTATGAACTTGCCGGTTTCTTCTAAAAATGGCAGAAACAAAAAGAAAACGATATTTATTAAATTCTGATTATTAGGCAACTCGGTCCATTCTCCAAACAAGGCACTTTCAGCAATACCAATAATAATTGTAATTAAAACGCCAGCAGCGAAAGCTATACTTAGCCAACGTCGAGGTTCTGGCTTAAAGTCTTTTTTTAGATAATAATTCAACCAAATTAAACTGGGCGTGATGGATAGAGCGAGAAGAAAAAAAAGATAAAAAATGCCAGAAATCATATTTTGTAAGGCCAATCCTCAATCATTAATAATTCCCTATCTTTATTAGGAAGCATTTGATAAATTTCCTCAGTAATAAAGGGCATAAAAGGATGCAGGAGTATGAGTAAATTTTTTAATAGGGTGATGAGAAGATATTGAGCTTGGAGTCGGTTTTCTGTTTGGAGGCGCGGTTTTTCGTGCTCAATAATTTTATCTGCAAAAACATGCCAGAAATAATGATAAATTTTTTCTGCAGCAATATGGAAATTAAATTTATCCATTTCTCGAGTTACATCAGCAGTGAATTTTTCAAAATCTTTTAAGATTTTTTTATCCTCTTTAGATAATTTTGGTTGAATGCTTCCGTCAAAATCATCAAGATTCATAAGGACAAAACGGCTAGCATTCCAAATTTTATTAGCAAAATTTCGAAAAGCGCGTGTTTTATCCTCAGAGACAATAGGATCGTTGCCGGGCGCATTGCCAAAAATTAAAGACATTCTTAAAGCGTCGCACCCATACAAATCAATCATTCCTAATGGATCGATGACATTATTTTTTGATTTTGACATTTTCTGGCGATCTTTATCGCGGATTAATCCATGAAGATATACATATTTAAAGGGCGGTTGGCCAGTTGTATAAATTCCAAAAATAATCATGCGCGCCACCCAAAAGAATAAAATATCCCAACCTGTTTCCATAACGCTTGTAGGATAGAATTTTTTAAAATCTTCATTATTGGGATAACCAAGCGTGGCATAAGGCCATTGACCAGAAGAAAACCAGGTATCAAAAACATCCTCCTCTTTTTTAAAGGTTACATTGCCGCAATGGGGGCATTTTTTTGGTTCGCCTTCTTCAATATAAACCACCTCTTTATTGCATTTTGTGCAATACCAGATCGGAATGGGAATGCCCCAAACAATTTGGCGTGAAATATTCCAGTCTCGAATATTTTGCATCCAGTGATAAAAAATTTTTTCAAAGCGTTTGGTGATAAATTTAATTTTTTTTGATTTGACAGCTTCTACTGCTAAATCGCGCAAGGACTTTTTGCCATTTTTTGGCGGCTCAGTCATTTTGACAAACCATTGCGCTCGCGGCAAAGGCTCAATGGTGGTTTTGCATTTATAACATATTGAAACTTGGTGTTTATAATCTTCAATTTTTTCCAAAGCGCCAGCTTTTTCTAAAATTTCTACGGATTTTTGACGAGCTGCCAAAATAGGCAACTCCTTTAATTCTCCCGACAATTCATTCATTTTTCCACCCCAACCAATTATTTGATAATCGAGCGGTAATTGATGTTTTTTGCCAATTTCAAAATCAACTGCATCGTGCGCTGGAGTAATTTTTAAAGCACCGGTGCCAAATTCCTTTTCAACCAAATCATCGCTGATGACCTTGATCTGATCGCCATACTTTCCGCGATTTTTAATAAGGGGATTAGTGACTAATTTTCCAATAAATTTTTTGTATTGTTTGTTTTGGGGATGAACAGCAATAGCAAAATCACCGGGGATGGTTTCAGGCCGAGTGGTTGCGACGGTAATAAATTGCTGAGGATCGTCAACCAAAAAATATTTCACATAATATAATTTATCATTTCGTTCCTCCCAATTGATTTCTAAATCAGAAAGCGCTGTTTGGTGTTTGGGACACCAATTGACAATGCGATAATCACGATAAATTAATCCATCATTATACATGCGCTCAAATACCTGATAAACAATTTTAACAATGGAAGGGTCGAGCGTAAATTTTTCCCGACTCCAATCACATGAAGCGCCTAATTTTTTCACCTCTTTTTCCATTTGTAATTTATTATTTTGGGTAAAATCCCAGATCATTTGATAAAGTTTTTTTCGGCCGTCTTTTTCTTTCAAAATTTCAAAGCGGCTCGTTCCTCTTTTTTCTAACTCTTTTTCAAAAACCACTTGCGTTTCAAAACCCGCATGATCAGCCCCTGGCAGCCATAATGTTTTGAGTCCGCGTAGACGCTGATAGCGAGTCATAATATCTTCAATAGTCATGGTGAGCGCATGGCCTAAGTGGAGTGATCCGTTAGCATTAGGCGGCGGCATAATAATGGAAAATGTTTTTTTATTAGAAGTAGGCAGATTATCCGGGTTAAAATAACCGGAACTCTCCCACATTTTATAAATTTTTTCTTCAACTTTATTAGGCTGATAAGTTTTTTCTAATTCAGGCATATGATATTAAATTTTAATATAAAAAATTAGAATAAACAAGGCAGCGCTTATTTAATTTGTTATTTTGAGAGAAATTGGAAAATAGAAGGCGGCGGAAAAATTCTTTTAGAATTTTTCCGCCGCCCGTTTCGTCTTCCCTCCATTATTTCAAACATTTTATTTATGTCATTCTGAAC
>DAOSMC010000016.1:0-8893 GCA_035369485.1 Minisyncoccota bacterium
ACAGGATATTCTATTGTTGAGGCCAAAAAAACAACAATGAATTTATCTGCTGATAAGCGTGTAATTAATAAGGTTGGCGAACCCGTAACATTAACCTGGGCAGTGGAAAATAGTTTATTAAGCACAATAGGCGGTGGCGGAGGTGGTCGTGCTGACCGCATGGAAGAAGCTGTGGACGAAGGAGGTTGTAATTCGGTGTGGGATATTATAAATGCAGAATGTAGCCCTTTAGATTTTAATAAAATCACTCCACAAAATAATTTTGCTAATTCTTTTATTAACCTCTCTAATAATTTATTTGCAAAAATTACGTCGATATTTATGCAACCGACGATTGCTCAAACTACTCCTCAGCCTGTTGTTTTTCTTTTTGTCGGCAATGCTGCTTGTCATCCAGAAGGCGATGCAAGTGATTGTGATTTTGCCCCCAATAGTTATTATCCAGTTTTAACCAATAGCGGTTCCCTTACTGTTTATCCGCAGTCAGATACCAATTTTTATTTAATTGTTTATGGTGTTTCTGGTGAAGGGCCTAAATTTTTTGTTTCTGAACCACTAGAAGTTTCTATAGAAGAAGATGAGCAAGAAGAAGGCAGGGTTGATTTAAAAGCGAAGGAAGATTCATCGGGACATGATTATACGGATGGGCCGATAACAATCAGCCGCGGAGCTGATATTAGTTTGAAATGGAGTGGAGAAGAAAATCTGGATTCTTGTACAGCCACGGCTTCGCCAGAAAATTCAGCTTGGCAAGGCAAAGTAGCAACAACTGGAACCAAAACAATTTACGGCGTGACAAATTCAGTAATTTTTAAACTCGATTGTACTCTTAAAAATGGTAATTCTGTTTCTGATTCAGTGACGGTAAATGTCGTTGAGCCTCCAGCTTTAGGGACAATTGAGGTTAAAGCCCGCTTGTTCAATGGTTCCAATGTATCAGACTATACAGGCCCAGTGAAATATACAATAACTGGCCCTCAATCATTGACAGGCGAGACGCCTCAATCATTTTCTGTTTCAGCCGGAACTTACACTTTGACTTATGTGAGCGGTGGCCCTAATGATGCAGTTTGTATTACTCATCCTCAGACTAAAGTTGTAACCGCTCGAGAAACTACTACTTTCTATTTAGATTTTGAAGTGCAGAATTTATGTTCGATCAGCGTTGATTATCAAGTGCCGGGATCAACAGCTGAATGGGATGGGAAAGCGTCGTATGTTTTAATTGGTCCGACAATTTTAACAGGGAATTCTTTGCCGTACAGCTTTAACCAAATTCCGCCGGGCGTCTATTATATTTCTTATATCAGTGGCGCGCCAGAGAATTTAATTTTTAGTGGTGTTCTTGAAGGTAATGGACAAGTTTGTTATCCCAAAGAGCCATTGCAATTTACTTTGCAATTTGCTGAGCCGGGGGCAACACCACCGGTGCCATTACCGTCACCTGAAATAGGCGATAATCCGCCCTCTGCTAAAATTGGTTGCGCAGCTGATAATTCAATTAGTTGTACAGGGACCATTGATGGTGATGCCAATACGCCAACTATTACTTTGTACAATGCTTCTACTGATCCAGATAGAGATATAAAAAGTTGCACGTGGATTATTCAAAAAACAGGAGGAGAACCAATCTCAAAAAATACCTGTCAGCCCGTTAGTATTTATGATGACACTGGTTCTTATGGCGTCACTCTAACAGTGACAGATAGTCGAGGCAATACAGATAGCGCTCAACTTACGGCAACAGTTAAAAATGTCACAGAATTAATAGCTAAATTCGTTTGGGATCCTCAAATTCCTACGGTGGGAAAGGAGGTGAAGTTTTATGATCGTTCTTTGACGCCGTCAGGAACTAGTCTTAAAACCTGGCTTTGGAGTTTTGAAGATGGTTCGCCAGCTACTTCGACAAGTCCAAACCCAGAAGTAATTTTTGGCGCAACTGGCCCTAAGGCGGTTACTTTGACTGTTACTAATAATGTTAATAACAAGGCAGTGATTACGCAGATTATTGATGTTCGAAATATCGCGCCTCAGTGGAAAGAAGTGATTCCTAAATAGATCTAAATTTATTGGGATATGCAAATTGCAGCGCAGGAAAGGATAGCAAAGATTTTGCGTTGTCCTTCTCAAACAATTTTTGAATTAGAGAAAAAAATGGAAGCTATTTCTGGAAAGAAAGGCGTATTTGAAGCACTTGTGCAGGAAAATAGTGAAATCATTGCAGATCGGTTAAAAAATTTAGCGGTTAAAAATCAAACTGCCGAAGAAATTTCTCACGCAATTCTGAAAAAGATTAGCAAAGCAGATAAAATTTTCACTCAAAAACTAGGTAACGTTTCTGCAGCCAAAATTGAAGATTGTCAACGAGTGCTTGATTTTATTAAAAATAATCAGCCGCCACTTATTGGTTTTTTTCTAAAAAAAGAAAAAGCGGAGGAATTATTTAAAAACGAACCGCCAAGAAAAATTTTAAGTTATTTAGGATATCAGTCGGTTGAAGAAATGCTTAAAAACGAAGATTTTGATGAAGTTTTTGCAGCGTTGCGTTTTGTGGAAGATGGCGACTGGTTGAATGGCGTTTTTTTCAAGCAGTACGAAGGGTTAACGGTTCAAGATTTTGAAGAGCGGGAGATTAAATTAAAAGCCTTGTCAGAAAAATGGCGGCCAGCAGCTGAAAAATTTGTAACGAAAAAATACCATAACATTAGCCATCTAAAAGAATTTGGTGTTATTTTTATTATTCCTGTAGCATTAGATATTCCGGGGGAAATCCTGCGAATGATTTCATTAATTTTTCACTATTATTATGAAGTGAAATTTTATTCTGATATTTTTAAGCAATACAGCCTTGATGATAATTTTTCCCAAAAATTAATTACTCTTTTGCAAGGAGATTTAGGAGGAAGATTAAGCGATGATCCACGTGTTTGTGAGTGGTTAATCATTCAGCAATATTTGGCGAAAAACGATAAGAATGATCCTAGATTATTTGTGCCTCATATTAATCCCGAAGCAATTCATTGGTATAAAGCAGGTATTGATCTGGTAAATCTTGGACATTTACTTGAAGGGATTGAAGAAGATTTTAGTTTTTGGCAGAATTTGGATTGGGTAGGTGATTATTTTCAAAACGAAAGAAATGAAGAAGAATTAGTGAGTTTTAATATGATTGATAATGTGATGTCGTTAGCGACGGGGAAAGAGCGAGTTAAATATTTGTATCATCATCAAGAAGCATTATGGAATGAAATTTTTGTGCGCTATTTGGGCAGAGAAAAATTAGAGGAGGTTTTAAGGCAAAATCTTATCAAAGGAGTAGTTCGATTATGATTATATGAAATTAGATTATTTTGAGAAAAAATTGAATCCAAAAACTTATCAAACATGGAAGACGATTTTGGCTTATGTGGCTTTGCTTTTAGCGCAATATTTAGTTGAGTTGTGTCTTTTAATTTTAGCCATTGCTTATTGGCCAGCAGCGGACTATTGGTTAAACGAGCGCAGTCACTTGCAATTGATATTTAGCCTTAGTGGTATTATTAGTTTACTGCTTCTGTTGGAGGCTGTGAATGAAGGAAAAAGAAAATAAAAACAAGAGGAATAAAAATTTTAAATCTTCTATTAAGTTGATTATTGGCAAGCGTTGTTTTTTGTAGTTAAACCAAATAATGTAGCTCATGAATTAATTCATGAGCTATTTTTAAGATATCGTTGGCGAGCTTTCAAAGCAATTGCTTTGAAAGCTCGCCAACGAAGTATCCTTAATGCCGCCACCTATTTTTTAATTTATTTTTGCATAGACTAGCATAACCACTACAACCAGTTGACGACAGCAAAGTTTTTTGTTAATATGGGTTTACTATGCAATTAAAAGCCATTCTTAGAGATACAAAGAAAAACCCAAAACAATATTTGAAGGAGGGGTATGTCCCAGCCGAACTTTATGGTAAGGGCATAGAAAATATTCACGTGGCAGTGAATCAAAAAGAATTCACAGATGTTTTGAAGGCAGCGGGCGAATCAACAATTATTGAGTTGGTGTTAGAAAGGGAGAATAAAAAAGAAGAAGTGCACCCAGTTTTAATCTACGAAACCCAACGCCACTATTTATCTCATCAGCCTATTCATATTGATTTTTATCAAGTTCAGAAGGGACAGAAAATCAAAACTCATATTCCTATAGAATTTGTGGGAGAGTCGCCAGCAGTTAAAAATTTAGGCGGTGTATTGGTGAAAAACATGGACGAAGTTGAAGTGGAGGCATTACCTCAGGATTTGCCCCGCAGTTTTATTGTAGATATCACGAAATTAGATGCGATTGATTCAAAAATTTGCATAAAAGATCTTAATTTGCCAGCAACGATTAAAACTTCAGCAGCGCCCGAAACCGCCATTGTTTTGGTGGTGCCGCCTCGAGAGGAAGAAGTGGTTTCTGCACCAGCCGAAAGCATTAGCGAAATTAAAATTGAAACTGAAGAAAAGAAGGCAGAAAGAAAAGAAGAAAAAGAAGGCGAATCCCAGAGCTAATTCTCTAAAAGTCATGAGTAAAAATTTGGGAAAACCTAAAATTGTTGCCGACGTTTTAGAGAAGGGGAGTCAAACCGTTTTTCAAAAACTGCCCGATCCACTCGGACGTTCTTTCGGTTATCGCCGTCATTTTCCTAAAATTTTTCAAAACATTTTAGTTCTTATAGTTTTAATTATTTTTGTTGTTTCTAATACAACATTAATTTCATTAGCACCAGTGGCGTTGTCACAGGTATCGGCTACAGAATGGCAGACTCTTGAACAGGAATTACAGAAAATTGAAGCTGAAATAGATGCTTATCAGAGCAATATTATTAGTTTACAAACTCAAGCAAAAACACTCAATCAAAGCATCAAGCTTTTAGATGCTCAAATTAATAAACTAAACTTACAAATTAAAGCTACTAATTTACAACTAACAAAATTAGATAATCAAATTGATACTTTACGAGTGAGTGTGACGAAAACGCAAAACAATATTGATATGACTCAAGACATGCTAGTTCACGCCTTGAGGCAGATTTACGAAGAAGGCCAAAGAAGTCCATTCATTGTATTTTTAAGCGAAAATACTTTGTCTGAGGCTTTTTCGGCAGTTAATGATTTAACCAGTTTGGAAATAGAAATTAAAAAAAGTTTAGATGAGCTGGTTAATCTAAAAAGTAATTTGATAGCTCAACGAGAAGATTTGTCTATTCAACGCCAAGAAGCTTTAGAATTAAAAAGCATTCAAGAGGCTCAAAAGAAAGAATTAGAAGCAAAAAAGAAAGAGAAGAACGATCTAGTGCGTTTAACAAAAGGACAAGAAAGTAAGTATCAAGAATTACTTAAAAAATCTCAACAAACTGCGGCCCAAATTAAAAGTCGCATTTTTACTTTGTTGGGCGGAGGCGAAATGAGCTTTGAAGAGGCTTATAAATTAGCAAAGTTTGCTTCTGAGCAAACCGGAGTAAGACCAGCGTTTTTGTTGGCAATTTTAGATCGAGAATCTTCTTTTGGAAGAAACGTGGGAAAGTGCAATTGGAAAACCGCGATGCATCCAACGCGTGATAAACCGACATTTTTGAAAATTACTCAGGAATTAGGAATCAATCCTGATAGTGTTTTTGTATCTTGTCCTAATGCCGATGGTGTTTATGGAGGAGCGATGGGGCCGGCTCAATTTATTCCTTCAACATGGTGGATGTATAAAGATCGGGTGGCAGCGATTACGGGTAATAATCCGCCATCGCCGTGGCGCAATGTTGATGCTTTCGTGGCCATGGCTTTATTATTAAAAGACTTGGGAGCAGATAAACAAACTTATGCAGCTGAACGAGAAGCAGCTGCTCGCTATTATGCAGGGAGCCGATGGCGCAATCATCTTTATGGTTATGGTCAATGGGTAGCAGATAAAGCCCAAAAATTTGAAGCAGATATCCGCAATTCAAATTTGGGCTAGTTTTTATGACGCTTAAAAAATTATTTATTATCAGAAGACGGAGTGCTTTGATAAATTTTTAGTACTTCATCCAAATCGCCGTCCATAATTTTTTCTAAATTATGGAAATTTTTTTTATAACGATGATCTGTTAAACGATCTTGAGGAAAGTTGTACGTTTTTATTTTTTCAGAGCGATCAGCAGTGCCAATTTGTTGACGGCGTTCCTCAGAAATTTTGCCTTGATCAGCGCTCCATTTAGCTTCGTAAATCTTTGTTTTTAGCATTTCAATTGCTTTTTCGCGGTTTTTAAATTGTGAGCGTTCGCTCTGGCAAGAAACAATTAAACCACTGGGTTTATGGAGAGCGCGAACAGCTGTTTCTACTTTATTAACATTTTGACCACCAGGGCCAGAAGAACGAAAGAAAGTAATTTCCAAATCTTCGGGTTTAATGTCAATTTTTGCTTCTTTGGGTCGCGACATCACAGCTACTGAAATGGTTGAAGTGTGAACTCGGCCTGATTTTTCTGTGGCCGGAATGCGTTGCACTCGATGCACGCCTCCTTCATTTTTTAAAATTTCCACTCCTTCGCCAGTGATTTCCAAAACAGCTTCTCTAACGCCACCGAGGGAGCTGTAATTAATATCTAAAAGAGAGCTTTGCCAGCCACGCTTTTGAGCATATCTTTGATACATACGTAATAATTCGGCAGCGAAAAGAGCGGCCTCTTCGCCGCCCACGCCAGCTCTAATTTCCAAAATAACGCTATTAACATCAGACATTTTATCTATTATTTAGCTTCTTTAGATTGTTTGGTTTTTTTGACTATTTTTTTGGCTGTTTTTGGTTTGACTTGTTTGGCTAATTCAGAATGTTTTTGAAGACGTTTTTTGAATTTATCCACTCGGCCGGCTGCATCAATAATTTTTTCTTTACCGGTATAGAAAGGATGACAGGCAGAACAAATTTCGATTTGCATTTCTGGTACAGTAGCACCAATTTCAAACACATTACCACAGGCACATTTTACTTTAGCTTTAGGATAGTATTTAGGATGAATTTCTTTTTTCATATAAATCAATTTTAAAGAAAAAAACGGAAAAAGCAAGAGGAATAGAAATAAAAATTAAAAGTAAGGGGGTATAAAAATAAGATGATATGAGTGGGAAACAAGATGTTTGTTAGAGAGTGTGGCGGCGGAAAATTTCAAAGAAATTTTCCGCCGCCACACGCAACTTTTTTCAGTAGTATATTAATCAAAGATTTTTATTGTGATTATTGTTAAACAAGCAAGAGGCCAAAATTTTTTTATTCTCTCTTGCAATTTTTTTAAAAAATAATAAAATTTGAATATTATGAGTGAGGAAAATATTCAAACAACCAGTATAGCAATTGATATAGATCGAGAGCGCATTTTAAGAGAGATGAACGAAGCGAGGGTATGTTTTGGACGAAGCACATCGCGCCTTCATCCCAAAATGAAATCTTACATTATTGGCGCTAAAAACACCCAAACAATCATTGATTTAGAGAAAACTTATGAAATGCTTATTAAAGCTAAAGAATTTTTTCAGAGCTTATTGAAAGAACATAAGACGATCCTTTTTGTTAATATTAATCCGGCCACAAATGACATTACTTTGGAAGCAGCTCAAAAAACCAATAATCCGTATATTATTAATCGTTGGGTAGGTGGGTTTTTAACTAATTTTTCCGAGATTTCTAAAAGAATTAAATATTATAATGAATTAATTCAAAAAAATGCTTCGGGAGAACTTGAGAAATATACCAAAAAAGAACAATTAAAATTTAAAAAAGAATTGGAAGATTTGGCAGATCTTTTTTCTGGCGTGAAAGATTTATCCCAATTGCCGGATGCTATTTTTGTGATAGGGGCAAAATTTCACGAAACAGCCATTAAAGAAGCTCAAAAAATGCACATTCCCATTATTGCGCTTGCAAACATTGATACTGATATTGAAGGAATTGATTATCCAATAGTAGGAAGCGATCTTCATCGTTCAAGCGTAGAATACATCACTAATTTTTTAATTAGTTAAAATAATTATTTTGGCATTACGATTATTTTCATTAATATAATAAACAATAAGTCGATTTGTCTATTTGAAATATGGATTTAAAACAAGTTAAAGAATTAAGAGATTTAACAGGCGCGTCCGTTATGGAGTGTCGCAATGCGCTTGAAGAGGCGAAGGGTGATTTTCAAAAAGCGCAGGAAATTTTAAAGAAAAAAGGACAAGCGATTGCTGACAAAAAAGAAAGTCGAGAAACTAAAGCCGGCCTTATTGAGGCCTATGTGCACGCTAATGGGAGGATTGGTGTTTTGGTTGATTTGAGGTGTGAAACTGATTTTGTTGCTAAAAATCCCTTATTCAAAGAATTAGCTCACGATATTGCTTTGCAAATTGCGGCTATGGCTCCACTATACGTTAGTCCAGCCGATATTCCTGAAGAGGTTGTTAATAAAGAAAAAGAAACTTATTCTGCCGAATTTAAAGATAGTAAAAAGCCGGAGAAAATTATTAATCAGATTATAGAAGGTAAGTTAGAAAAGTGGTATGGAGAAGTTTGTTTAACCAAACAGCCATTTATTAAAGATCAGGATCAAATAGTTGAAGATATTATTAAAGCTTATATAGCGAAAATTGGCGAAAATATAAAAATTTATCGTTTTATTAGATTTGAGATTTAAGTTATGTTAGCCATTATCTCACAATTATTTTTTTTCCTTGGGCTGGTTATTATCATTCTTTTAGTAGCGAGGAAAACACCTAAAGTGGTTAAGGAAATTGATAGTAAAGAAGAGCCGCTGGAGATCCAAATAGAAAATCATATAGGGCGAAGTTTTTTTGCAATACCATGGGATAAAATTGATTTAGCTACCGAGCGTTTTTTAGAAAAAACAATGCGTCGCCTTCACAT
>DAOSMC010000017.1:0-8193 GCA_035369485.1 Minisyncoccota bacterium
GCTGTAATTTTATATTCAACAATTTTACCTTTTTCCAAAGAAACCGATTGGCTTAGAATTTTTATCCCTGTTAAATTATATTTGTCTTTTCCAACAAATTCAATAATGCGATTTAAAGCGTCTTCAAAGCTATTGGGAGAAGTCCCGATAATTTCACGAATTTTGACTATAGCCATTTTTTAAATTTTTTAACCGACCTTTAATCTAAAATCCGAATTATTCAAACTCTAGTTTCTTTTTTAAATACGGCAGAAGATCGTCAATAAAAACTCTCTCTTGATTTAAAGTATCACGATCACGCACCGTAACGGATTTATCTTCTAAACTTTGGAAATCAACAGTAATACAATAAGGAGTTCCGATCTCGTCTTGACGACGATAGCGTCTACCAATTGAATCAACTTCATCATACTGAACAATAAAATGTTTTTTAAGGTTTTGATAAATTTCTTTGGCTAAAGTTACCAAATTCTCTTTATTTTTTAATAATGGGAAAACGGCTGCTTTAACAGGCGCAATAGAAGGATGAAATTTCAAAACTATTTCCACTTCTTTTTTAGATTCGGTTGTTTGACTACGCCCGCCCTTGACCTCTTCGTATGCATCAATCAAAAACACCAATGTTCCGCGATCAGCTCCGGCAGATGTTTCGATAATATAAGGAGTATACTTTTCTTTGGTTTTTTCATCAAAATAAACCAGTTCGTGACCTGAATATTTTGAATGATTTGATAAATCCCAATCGCCTCGATTATGGATTCCTTCAATTTCTTTCCAACCAAAAGGAAACTTGTATTCAATATCAACGGCCATCCGAGCATAATGAGCTAATTCTTCTTTTGTTTGTTGATGAAGGCGAAGGTTCTCTTTTTTGATGCCTAAGTTAATATACCAATTTAAACGTTGTTCAACCCAATAATTAAACCACTTTTCCGCTTCATCTGGTCGAACAAAAAATTGCATTTCCATTTGTTCAAACTCGCGGGTACGATAAGTAAAATTACCGGGATTGATTTCATTACGAAAACTTTTGCCAATTTGGGCAATTCCAAAAGGAATTTTTAAACGCATCGTATTCAAAACATTTTCAAAATTTAAGTAAATACTCTGACACGTTTCGGCCCTCAAATAAGTCACCGAGGCTTCGTCCTCAAGTGGTCCTACAAAAGTTTTCATCATAAGATTGAATTTTCTTGGCGGCATTAATGTTCCACCGCAATCAGGGCACCGATTATTTTGAATAGCATCTTCTCTAAAACGATGATGGCATTTTGAACATTCAACCAGCAAATCAGCAAACCCTGCTGATAAATGCCCCGATGCTTGCCAAACTTTTGGAGACATTAGAATGGCGCCATCAAGACCAACAATATTATCATGATATTGAAGCATTTCTTTCCACCAAAGATGTTTAATATTATTCTTTAATTCTACCCCTAAGGGGCCGTAATCATAAGAACTAGAAAAACCGCCATAAATTTCTGAAGATGGAAAAATAAAACCACGTCGTTTAGCTAAACTTATAATTTTATCCATTATATCATTTGTTTCTTTATCCATATTTTTATCATTTATAGCTGTACCATTCCTTCCTCTTTTTCAACCGTCGGATCAGCGCTTAATTGAGAGTTTAAAGCAGGTATTTTAATCTTTATTTCTTGACCTGTAAAGACATCCGTGGCCGTAAGCGTTCCTTCAGAAATAAGCTCCATGTACCTGCCTACTTGATTAAGAGAAGGAGTGGCATTAATTTGAAAAATTAATTCTTTAGCCGGCAATAAAATACCCGTAAAAGCAGGCACGTCTTTAATGTTCCAAACTAATTCGGATGTTCTTTCATTATATTGGGGCTCGAGATCGCCATAATTTCCGGCAATTACCCCAGTCCAGCCAATTCCTTGGGGCAACGTTGTTTTAATGGAAACATCGGTTAAATCATTATTATAATTAATTAATTTCCAATGAATAGTAAAATTAGTGCTCTTGCCTACTTTTAGAGGCAATGTTCCTTTATTAACGATACCTGATTTAGCATCTCTGAATAAAGCATAAGATTGCAATTCAACTTTACTAACTACTTTAGTAGTTAATTCGGCTATTGCTGTTGTGTTTTTAAGATTACTATTCGGAGGTACGCTAGGTGATTCAATGGTAGCTTTTACTTTCAAAGAAAGATTCTTATCGTTGAAGCTGCGCACCGGATAATCACTAGCAGTATAGATTTTAAAACTCACCGACCCTTTATCTCCTTTGTTCAGCAATTTTAATTGGGGTGTATTTCCAGCATTCCAAATAATCTGTTTTTTTAAGGAATCAAAATAACCATTAGTCAAAAGACTGCTAAGGTTAAACATTTGTCCTTCGAGATTGGCCTTAATTATCACCTCACTTAAAGCAATGTCTGTATTATTCTCGTAATCAATTCGATACTCAAGTACTTCTGCATTTTTAGCGATATAATCTTTGGAGTTATTAACATAGATGCTCAGATTGAGCGGCGATTCTAAAATACTTACCATTGCTGTTTTCTTGTCTAAACTAATAATTTGATTTTCCGAAATAAGACTCATATTAACTCCCATTTCATAAAAACTGCCAGCTTCTCCAACAATAGTTCCGCGAATAACAATTTCGGCGGACTCTTGAGGATTGAGCATCCCCCAAATCCACATATTGTTTCCATCAACAGGTTCAATGCTTGCACCGGTATAATTAAAGCCCAAAGGATAGAATAATTGAATACGAATGTTAGAAAGCGATTTAATAGAATTGTTAACGAAATTAATTTTGAAACTGAATTCTTCTCCGCTAATGATTTTTTGAGGAACAGAAAGATTAAAATCAATAATCGGTCCACCAATAGTAATAGTCTGACTTTGAGATTTCTCATATCGCCCGCTAAAGCCCACGATGCCGTATTGAAGCGTTGTTTTAATGCTAGCAATGCGATTAGGCGTACCCATTGCCACAAGGGTGTATTTTTCAACATTGGAAGTTCCGGTGCCTAAATCACCCAAACTCTTTTTGAGTAATTTTGTATTATTATCCTCGCCTAAAACTTGGATATCATCCGGTAATTCAATAATTAAATCGGCATCCTGCAGTAAATTAGCCGAATCGTTTTTATAAGCTACTTCTAAATCAAAGGCTTCACCTAAAAGAATATTTTCTTGCGCTTTAATGCTAAGTTGAATGCCGGTTTTTTGAGTCGAAACTTTCTGAGCCAAAAAATAACCCTCTACCACTAGTCCAACAAATAAAATAGCAATAATAATATAAAGAACGATGTTGGATTTTTTACTTTTTTGATAAAAATTAATTGGCGGCCGTTCTTTTGTTTTTTTTGGAGAAGGGCTTGGCTCTTTTTTTGATGGTCTATTTTCTTCGGGCAATGGAGATCCCAAATGCTCCTCTTCTTCTGATTCAAGAGGATTTTCTTCTTTCATTTTGTAAAGTCGTTTTTCTACATCTTCTAATGCCATAATTTTATATTTATAAAATCATTTTTTCTTTTAAATCTTGCTCTATTTTATTATAATCTATTTTTTTTAATTCTAATAGATTGCCCGACTCTATCAATTCTTGTGTTTTTCTTTCAGAAATTAATTTGATCATTTCTATTGTAGGTTGCTGAAAGTAATGCAACTGCTCTTCTGCTGCCGGCATTAAACCCAAGGCGGTTTCTAACTTTATTAAAAAATCGATATTGATTAAATTCATCAACATTATACTTTTCTCATTTTCCATTGTTATTCTATCTAGCTCGCTAAGATAATTGCACAACGACTGCCATAGAAATTCATCTTTTTCACTAGCAACAATAACTTGATTGAAAAACTTAACCATCTTAATGGCATTTTCAAGAATTTTTTCTTGATGTCGAATATTCGAAAAACGATTAATTGTTAAGGCGCTTGTAAGGTGCTTGCTATTAACAGTAATAATAGTAGATTCTATTAAATTAAGAATTTCTAAATGACTGTTCAATTTAGCTGTAATTTTTTTAGCACCTTTAGCAATTAATTCTACTTTTCCTAGCAATTCAGTATAAAGAACAACTTGAGCATCAGCTTCATTAATAATTTGTTTATCCAAAACAATAGCTTGAGTATTATACTCGATCATATTCTATTATTATAAATCTGACACGGAAAATTTGCAAAAAACCTTCGTTTTGACTATAATTAAAATATTGAAATTAAATAAGGAAGGGTGGCCGAGTGGCTTAAGGCAAAGGTTTGCTAAACCTTGGCGCTGTTAAGGCGCCTCGTGGGTTCGAATCCCACCCCTTCCGCTATTATTTACTTAAAGCAAAAATAGCCCTCATTTCTCGCTAAAAATCAGGCAATTTTTTTAATTATAAATTTTAATTAATGTGTAATTTTTTAATCTTTGTAGATATTTTAATAAAAATTGCTTATATTTAAATAAAGGTCGCTGCTAATGAAAATTAACATTACTAAATTAAAATATGGATAAAAAATTTTTATATATTCTTATTGTTTTGATTTTAGTTATCGTCGGATTATATTTTCTTTTAGGAAATAAAGGGGTGCAAAAAGAAACAGAAATTGCATCACCAACACCTATTCAAACAGAACAACCCTCTCCTACTCCTACTGCCGCTGATCAAACAATGGTTGATTGTGGCAAAGCAGAAAACCCCGCCTGTTTTATAGGCAGAGCAAATAGTTGTTTGCCGGTAAAAGCTCAAATGGTTGGTTCAGATAATACCACCCAAATTGAAATAATGGTTTTAGGAGTAGAAGATGGAAAATGTCATTTTCAGAGAAAGATCAATGGCATAATGGATTTGAATTGTTATTTTCCAAAAGGCACTAATATCATGAATGCTATTGATCAAACCTTTGGAAATGATCATGGCTTACAAGAAGTACTTGATGCGGCTTGCGCAAATTGGTAATTTACTAAAAAAGAAAATAAATATTTATTATCAAACCTCTTATTTTATATAATAAGAGGTTTGATTTTTTGTATAATTTCTAAATATTAATAGAGATTTATACAATGTTTTATTTTTTACAATTCCACTTCTATTTTTGAATAACGGTGGGCTTTAGCAGCAATAATAAAACACACTATAGCTGATGCAATTAAAATACAAGCGACTAAAATATTGAGAAATCTCGGATAAATTAATATCAGAATGGCTGTTAAAATAATTAAGATGCCCTCTAAGACTGCGCCCCAAACAAAATTTTTGATAAATTTAGAAACAATTTCTATTTGTTGCATAAATTTATTTTTTAAAGAGTCGACTTTTTCATACTTCTATTATACTAAAATATTGGCTATAATTAAAGATGGTTGAATGATTTATTTGTATAAATAAAATTTTTCGGATAAAATACTTTTATGATTTGGCTATATTTTGTAATTTTTATTATCGCCTCAGTTGTTCTCTATATTGCCTGCGAAACATTAGTTAAAATTATTATTAGAGTTTCCGGGTTTTTAAATGTGCGCGAATTTGTAATTGCCTTTTTTGTAATGGCTTTGGCTACGGCTTTGCCTAATTTATTTTTAGGCATCAGCTCCGCTGTTAATCAAATTTCTCAACTTTCTTTTGGAGATGTGCTGGGTAATAATTTTATAGCTTTAACTTTAGCCGTCTCACTCGGTATTTTATTTAGTAAAAACAAAGAAATTCCTACCGAAAGTCGAGTTGTTCAAACAACCTCCATTTTTACTTTTATTGCCGCTTTTCTGCCTCTACTATTAGCTATTGATGGCAAAATTTCTCGTGGTGATGGCCTGATACTTATTATAGCTTTTATCGCTTATGCCTATTGGCTCTTTTCCAAACAAGAACGATTCCGAAAAATTATCCCCTCTCAATCAATTGAAAAACCAGTACAAGCTGTCCCTCAATTCAAAAATTTTATAAAAGATATATTTGTTGCACTAGCATTAATTGTAGTTATTTTTATTGCCGCTCAAGGTATTATTTTTGCTGCTCAATCAATTTCCACTCAATTAAGCATTCCATTAATTATGGTTGGTCTTCTAATTACCGGTTTGGCAAATGCCTTACCCGAAATTTATTTTTCTATCAATTCTGCTCGCCGAGGCGAAACATGGATGATGCTTGGAAATTTAATGGGTTCTATTATTTTTCCAGCTACTTTAGTAATTGGCATTGTTTCTCTGATCCAGCCCATCATTATTACCGATTTTTCCTCAATTGCCCTGGCTCGATTCTTTTTAATTGTCGCTTTAGTATTTTTCTTTATTTTTTCCCAAACAGACAAAAAACTAAGCAAAAAGGAGGCTTTTTTCCTTTTAACGCTTTACATTCTTTATTGTATAATAGAAATAATAAAACTTGCTTAGATTTTATAACAAAATTTGGTTCTTTAAAAATTTATTTAAAGGAGGTTTAAATGGATAGAATTGAATTTTTAACGAACTTCATTTATGAATCTGAACGAATCGCACAGCTCTGTCCTAATTATATAGAGATTAAAGAATCTTTGAAAAATAATAAACAAATTGGTCATGTTGGCGCTATCCTTTATTTAGAAAAACGAAGCAAAGAAAAAGAGTTGGTTTTAACAGAAGAAGATGTTAAAATTGTTCATGAATTAATTTTTAACGAAGTTCATCGCCGAATTAAAATGACTTTTTCTGAATCTGAAAGAGGGGGGATGTATGAAGAACATAAAAATCTTCTCGGCGTTTTAATTGGCACGCCTGCCTCTCTCATTCCACAAAAAATGGAAAAATTAATAAGTGTTTTGAACAAACATCAAAATGCATTTATTCAACGCAAACAAATGGTTGACCTAGAATTTATTAGCAACTTTCATTATCATTTCGCTTTAATTAGTCCCTTCTCTTCGTGTAATGAACTAGTCAATAGAGCTTTATTACTCTATCTTCTGTGGTATTTCGAAAAGACTCCTTTTATTATTCCAATGAAAGAAAGAGAAAAATATTTAATGGCTTTTCAAACTAAAAATCCCCAGGCGCTTTCTGAATATTTTGAAAAGAAAGAATTAGAAATTAGCAAAAATTAAACTAAAAAACCCTTCAGTAGAAGGGTTTTTTTATTTGTAATCAAAGAATTCTCGGCGAAGCTTACTCTTCCCACCGTGTTCGGGTGAGTACCATTGGCGTCCGACGCTTTCACTTCTCTGTTCGGAATGGGAAGAGGTGGTTCACGTCGAACTAAATCACCGAGAAATCTTTGATTATAAATCAGAATTTATCAATGAAGCATTTTTTATCGGGACGAATCACCCGATTAGTACGTCTCGGCTCAAATTCTTACGAATCTTACACCTGACGCCTATCAACCCCTAATTCTTGCGAATCGGGGTTCCGACATACGTCGGACCTAGTCATCTTCTAGGGGGTGAAATGACACCTAATCTTAGGATGGGCTTCGCGCTTAGATGCTTTCAGCGCTTATCCCGACCGAACATAGCTACCCGACAATTCTCCTGGTGGAAAAGCCGGTACACCAGAGGTTCGTTCAACCCGGTCCTCTCGTACTAGGGTCGACTTCCTTCAAGTGTCAACGCCTGCAACAGGTAGAGACCAACCTGTCTCACGCATAATACCAATTTATCTTATAAATATTGGTTGGTTTGTCCTTTATTACTAAAGGTATGGACTATACCATTACCATAGAATTATTTCATAATTCTTTAGGCAATCGACGTATTAGCTGCTTTTGAAAGCAACTCTCTCTATCTCTAGAGAAGTCTCTACGGGGTTAATATATGTCTTTTTCGTTTTTTAGAATAATTTAATTTCTTAAATTTATCAATTAAATCTACTACCTCTCTAAAATCATTATAATTCTTATTTTTTAGACATATACAACTTCCCTCGGTATTATCCCAACATATGACAGGTTATTTTGCAAATAATGTTAGGACTTCACCGATATGAGTCGATTTTTTCACTTCGAAGTTTCCGACGAAGGCCGCCAATTTGACGGTTTAAACCCAGCTCGCGTATCCTTTTAATTGGCGAACAGCCAAACGCTTGGGACCTTCTCCAGCCCCGCGCTAGGATGAGCCGACATCGAGGTGCCGAACCAGATCGTCGATAGGGACTCTCGGATCTGACTAGCCTGTTATCCCCGGGGTAGCTTTTGTCCGATGTCTCCGGCCGTTCTAAAAAGAACCGTCGGGTCACTAAGTTCTGCTTTCGCATCTCAAT
>DAOSMC010000018.1:0-6173 GCA_035369485.1 Minisyncoccota bacterium
CAAAGAACCTGGCTCATTATTATGGGACTTGTTTCTTTGGTTGTTTTTCTTTGGGTACAAACTCGAGGTTCAATTATTGGTTTAATTGTTGGTTTATTCGCTGCTCTCATTGTTTCTATTTTTACTATTCCTAATAAAATTTATAAGAAATTTGCTATGATTGGTGCTGGTGTCATTGTTTTGATGGGCATTCTTTTTTTTGTTTTTCAACCGCAAATTCAGCAGAGTCGGATTAGCCAAGAAATTCCTTTCGTTGGGCGGTTAGCCAGCATTTCTTTATCTGACGCTTCAACGCGAGCGCGCATTTTAAATTGGCAGCGAAGCTTTAATTGGTGGAAAGAACGTCCAATTTTTGGTTATGGTCAAGATATGTTTTATCAAGTATTTGATAAAAATTATAGCGGTGATGATTTTGCTTTGAGTCGGGAGCGTTTTGATAGAGCCCATAATAAATTTTTTGATGTTTTGCTAATGAATGGCGCTGTGGGTTTTTTGGCTTATTTATTTTTGCTTGGTGTCGTTGGCTATCTGATTATTTTGAAAATTAAAAAGTGTCAAACTATTAATGACCGCTTTGCTTGGATTTCTATTTTTGGCTTATTTATTGCTTATTTAGTCCACAACTTTTTTGTTTTTGACACACCGGCGAATTCAATCTTCTTCTATTTTTTTCTAGCTTTTCTTAATATTGAAACGTGGGATTTACAGAAAAGGAAAATGTTATCTGAGGAAAAAAAGGTGGCAGATTCAAAACGCGTGCCCATTAAATCGTCAATCACTGCAGCGAAGTTTGGTTCTACACAAATATTAATTCTCATCATCGCTTTGTTAGGGGCTAGTTTTGTTTTTTATCATGTTGATGCGAAACCCTTTAAAGCTGCCTCTTTAATGTATCAAGCTAATCAAATTCGGCCTAATCAAGTGAAAGATGTGTTTGCTGTTTTTCAAAAAGCAGTTAATTATAACACTTTTCTTAATACTGAAATTAAAAAACCCTGGGCTGATTATTTTCATTCCTATCTTGTTTATGTTCAACAAGGCAAAATCGAAGCCAACAAAGAGGATGTTGTTTGGGCGTACGAACAAATTAAAGACAATTTACTTTCTGGTTATGCTCATGAACCAATGATTGATTTTTATGTTTATTTAGCCAATATCGCTATACGAATGTCTGATTTGAGCCTTTTTTCATCAGAAGAACAGGCGGATTATTGGGAAGAAGCGGAAGCATTTTTTGAATTTATAGCTACCAATTGGCCGAAGCGAACAGATTTATATATTAATGCCGCATTTTTTGCGCCAGATGATGCTACTCGGCAAAAATGGCTTGATCGTATAATTGCCAGTACTCCCAAGTATGCGCCAGCGCTCTGGCTTAAAGGAGTTTCTCTTATCAAGCAGGAGGGTGATGCTCAGGAAATTTATGATATGTTAAGTCGGGCATTAGATAACGATTATCAATTTGTATTTAGCAATAATTCTGATTTTATTTTTTCTGCTCAAGACCAATTGGTTAATCTTAAAAAAGAGGGTAAGCTTCTGCAATTAATTGATCAAGGAATTATTGAGGAAGAAAAAATTTTGGCTAATCAAAAATTAAATGCCTTTGAAAAGAATTTACATACCCAAAAGCTTAAAAGTTTAGTTGATTTGGGCATTTTGATGGAAATTATCAATCCCAATCCTACCAATGAAGATTTAGAGCATTTAATTACCTATTTAGATAAAGCCGATGCGTTGCAAAAAAATCGCATTGAGGTGTTAGTAAAATACGCAGCAGCTTATGCTCAATTGCATAATAAAGAAAAAGCTATTGAATATGCCAGTAAAGTAAAGGAAATAGATTCTCGTTATGCGACTGATGTAGAAGTGTTTATCAAGATCGTTGAAGAAGAAAAGTGGGATCAGCTGTAAAATTAAATTTTCCATTTTTGCTATTTTTAGTAATATATATAAGGTATAAATGATTAGTGCGGCGGAAAATTTTCTTTGAAAATTTTCCGCCGCACCCCAAACAATTAAAAAGTTGCAATTATTGATTTTTTTGTTTAAAATTAAAAATAAGATTAAAGTCGTTTTTTATTAGAGACATTTTTAACTCTCATTATGGAAGAAAATCAATCAGAAAAAATAAAAAAACCAGCAGAAGGCAAAAAGAAAGATCTTGTTTTGCCAATTGCTATTGTTTTGGCTGCTTTAATTATTGGAGGAGCAATGGTTTATAGCAAGGGTTTAAGCACGATTGAGTCAGCTGATAGCGCGCTTAATACTTCAAATTCAAATGGCGTTAAATTAGAAATTGCTAGCGATCAAGTTTTTTTAGGCAAAGCTGATGCGCCCATTACCATTTTTGAATTTGGCGATTATCAATGCCCCTATTGCAGGCGTTTTCATATGCTTGCCCATCTTGATTTAGTGAAAGATTATGTTGATTCAGGATTAGCCAAGGTGGTCTTTATGGATTTTCCTTTGCCGGGGCATGAGTTTGCTCAAAAGGCATCTGAAGCTGCTTGGTGTGCAAAAGATCAAAATAAATTTTGGGAAATGCACGATGCGCTTTTTGAGAATTCAGGCACAACTAATGGTTTAACGATAGATAATATAATTAAATATGCAGGGAATTTAGGCATGGACACACAAATTTTTGAGCAGTGTTTAAACTCAAGCAAATATGCTGCTCGCGTTCAACAGATTTTAGAAATGAGTGCTCGCTTGGGCATTCAGGCAACGCCAACAACAATTATTACTAACAAACCATTGCCGTTAGTTCTTGATGCCAAGGCAGTAGTAGCTGCTTATCAAAGCAGCAATGGCGGGATAGCGAATCTTGGTGACAGCTTTTTAATTATTGGCGCTCAACCTTACAGCACTATTAAGTCGGTAATAGATTCATTAGTAAAATAATGATTAAAATTTATTCAACCCCCAGTTGTCCTTATTGTCATTTAGCCAAAGATTTTTTCCAACAAAACAATATTGAATTTGAAGATTTTAATGTTGCTGAAGATGAAAAGGCCTTACAGGAAATGGTTAGTAAAAGCGGCCAAATGGGCGTGCCGGTAATTGATATTGATGGAGAAATTATTGTGGGATTTAATCGGGCAGAAATAGAAAGAATTTTGAAAGAGAAAGGGTTAAGTAAAAATTAAGAAATATTGTTAGAAAATCTAAATCAGTTGGAATCCCTTCGGAAATTGTTTATGCAGTCAGCAGTTTTTTAAAATTTTACTTGTTGTTATTTTGAAAACATTTTATAATTAATTTATGAAGAAATTAGGGGTTTATTTAAGCTTACCCGAAATGATCCTCTTTTGGATTATGCTCATCGTGATATTGTTTTTGATGGGCGTTATTTTTTATTTTGTTGCTCCGCCATGGAAATGGATAGGAATAGCAGTAGGTGTTATATTTCTTCTTATTAGTTTTTTTGTTAATTTACGTAATACAATTAAGCATTACAACATATTAGCTGAACGCGAGCAGGTTAGAACGATTATTTCTCATTTTACAGATGCCATTGTAGCTTATGATCCAGATTTTCGGATTACTGTTTTTAATGCGTCAGCTGAAAACCTCCTTGATTTAAAAGCAAGCGATGTTTTGAACCAAAAAATAACGCCGGAGTGGGCGAAAAATTCAAAAACTAAATTATTAACACAAGTGCTTTTCCCTAGTTTAGCTCCGGCAATGAGCTGGAAAAGTGATCCGGCTGTCTTTCCAAATATAATGGATTTATCTTTTACTGATCCAATTTTAGAATTAACAGTAACAACTATTCGCGTAACAGATTCAAAAGGAAAAATTTTGGGATTTTTTAAAATTATAAAGGATCGCACGCGTGAAGAAGAAATCCTCAAAACTAAATCGGAATTTTTAACTGTAGCAGCTCATCAAATGCGAACACCTCTTTCCGGTATTAAGTGGAGTTTAGAGACGCTATTGGGCGAGGGCAATGAAAATTTAACAGAGATGCAGCGTGAACTTTTGCAGAAAAATTTAGAAGCTACTGATAAAATTTTACGCTTAGCTAACGATCTTTTAGATGTAGCCAATATTGAATCAGGGCGATTTGGCTATGAATTTGTGCAGGCAGATCTGATGGATTTAATTCAGAAAAGCATTAGTGATTATCTTTATTTAGCCGATCAACATAAAATTAAAATTTATTTAGAACCACCACCAGATGGATTGGAGCCTTTTAAATTTGATCCGATGCGTATTAAAATCGTTATTCAAAATTTGTTAGAAAACGCTCTACGTTACAATGTAGAAAATGGGCAGATTATAGTGAAGGTAGAAAAAAAACCTCCTTATGTTGAGGTATCAGTAAGCGATACGGGCATTGGCATCCCTAAAGATGAATTGCCAAAATTGTTTACTAAATTTTTCCGAGCTAGTAATGTATTGAAATACGAAACAGAGGGTACGGGTTTGGGATTGTATATTACCAAAAACATCATTGAAGCGCACGGCGGAAAAATTTGGGCTGAATCAATTGAGAACCGAGGATCAACTTTTTATTTTACTTTGCCAATGGATGAGAAATTAATTCCCAAACGTCACATCTCTTCGGTAATATAAAGTTAAAATTAAAAGAAACCGAAGAAAAAAGCAGCGAAGTTGTTAGTGATGATTAGATAAAACCAAAGAGGAATCTAAATTTTTTAAAATTTGTTTTACATTTTAAATAAAAGGCTAAAATTGATTTAGCCCTTGACTTTTTGATAAAAATTTGATTTAATAGTATCAGTGGGATAAGTTGAAATTTTGATCAACTTGTCTCAGTTTTAAAAATTTAAAAGGAGGTTTAGAGATGAAATTCTGGCTTTTTTCTTTGATTGGCGTGATTTTTTTATTATTGTTTTTTATCCGTCCTTGGGGACCGGAAAAAGAGTGGCTAACAATTGTTACAGCATTAGGTTTTTATTGTTGGTTAGGCTGGCTGTTTGTTCAAGGGCTGAAAGAGGACAAAAATAAAAAGAGAAATAAGCAATCTTGGTGAATCCAGTCGGTTTCAACCCGACGGACCACATCAAGATTGAGATTATAGGAGGTTTAGAGATGAAAATTTTATCAGTTTGGGAGCGTATATCTGATGCGCTCCAAAGGGAATGGGTTGACAAGTCTCGAAAGGGGCTTGTCGAAGGCGTGCAGGTGGATCGGGAAAGGAAACAGCTCAAAGCCCAATGTATTATTTCGTCGCAGAACGAGGTGGTTCCAGTCGTACGGATGGATAAGCGGCCTGACTGGTTTAGAATTTCCATTAGGGTGCCGAGCTGGAGGAAAATTGTGGCAGTTACGGAAGATAGAATTTTGTATCCCATTGAAAAAGAGGGATACAAGTTACTCTTCTTTCGGAACGCCACAGTACTCGAGTTCTGTCGCGGCCTTCTTTCCGCCACTTACTATGCTGTAAGAGCAGAAGGCAGCAGATTCTTTTTAATTGAATCTTCTCGCTTCGAGCTGGGAGTCCCTCGTTTTATTGAAACGAGGGAAGGAATTCGTGATTTTCTGGTTGAAAATCATATCCCGCAAGACCTGCTTGAACCGGCGCTCGAGTTGATCCAGAAGCAGAAGAAGGATTTTTCCAATCCTGTTTGGAAAGAAGGACTGGAAAAATCTAAGGTTAAGCCTTCACAAAAAGTGGAGGTACCGAAGGAGATTCGACCAGCAATGAAAGTTCCGAGGCAACCGGAAGAAAAGGCCCCAATAGAAGTTCCTATGAAAACTTCCGATGAGCCAGCAAAGCTCCGTCGCTCTCCTAAAAAGCGGGAGCGGCGGGAACGAGATGAAAAGCCTCGCCGGCTACGATTCCAGATGGACGGTGATGACGTAGAATTTCGGGGAGTCAGAGGACTCTCCTTAAAAGATTTAGAAAAGTAAAAAATAAGCGGCTTTGTTCGAAGAACAAAGCCGCTTTTTATTTTATATTAATAAAAAGCGGGTGTAGTGGCGGCGAAAAATTTCAGAGAAATTTTTCGCCGCCAGTCGTCTTGGATGCGTAATACAATTCAGCGCTTTGTACAACTAAATAAAAAAATTTGAAATTTTTAAATTTTATGATAAAATAATAAAATATAAACTTATAACACCTATGAAAAATTTATTAAAAAATATTGCTATTGGAATTTTGATTTTTTTAATTTTGAGTACCATTTTTTCTTATTTCTGGA
>DAOSMC010000018.1:6273-7466 GCA_035369485.1 Minisyncoccota bacterium
TTTAAAGATGTAGCTGATTTAGACGAAGCTAAACAGGAATTAATGGAAGTAGTAGAGTTTCTTAAAAATCCAAAGAAGTTTTTAGATGTTGGCGCAAAAATTCCGCGCGGTGTTTTATTAATGGGGCCGCCGGGGTCTGGAAAAACATTATTAGCTCGAGCAGTAGCAGGCGAGGCGGGCGTGCCATTTTTTCATATTTCAGGCGCAGAATTTGTAGAGCTTTTTGTTGGAGTTGGTGCGAGTCGAGTTCGCGATGCTTTCACTACTGCCAAGCGAGCCGCGCCTTCCATTTTATTTATTGATGAAATTGATGCTGTTGGACGAGAAAGAGGTGCGGGTTTAGGCGGAGGTCATGATGAGCGCGAACAAACACTCAATCAGATTTTAGTAGAAATGGACGGATTTGATAGAGAAACGAATGTGATTGTGATGGCAGCGACTAACCGCCCAGATATTTTGGATCCAGCGCTTTTAAGACCAGGCAGGTTTGATCGCCGAATTGTTTTAGACCTTCCGGATTTAATTGGACGAGAAGAAATTCTAAAAATTCATTGTCGAGGCAAAATGTTAGAGAATGGCGTTGATTTAAGGCGAGTGGCAGAGCGAACACCTGGTTTTTCCGGAGCAGACTTAGCAAATTTAGTTAACGAAGCGGCAATTTTAGCAGCGCGTCGCAATAAAAAAGAAATTGGGCAGTCTGAACTTTTAGAGTCAATAGAAAAAGTAATTTTGGGACCAGAAAGAAAGAGCCGTTATATTTCCGATAAAGAGAAACACATTATTGCTTATCATGAAGCTGGTCATGCTTTGGTTACTTACTACTCACCCGACGCTGATCCTGTTCAGAAAGTTTCCATTATTGCTCGTGGGCAAGCCGGTGGTTATACATTAAAAATGCCCTTAGAGGATCGTCGTTTACAAACTAGAAAGCAATTTTTAGCAGAGTTGGCGATTCTTTTAGGTGGTTATACCGCAGAAAAACTTTATTTAGGCGATATCTCTACTGGCGCTGCAAATGATTTGAAAGAAGCATCAGAGCTTGCTCGGAAATTAGTAATGCAATTTGGAATGTCTGAGAAATTAGGACCAGTTACTTTTGGCAAAACAGAAGAAATGATCTTTTTGGGGCGAGAAATCTCAACAGTAAGAAATTATTCAGAGGAAACAGCAGAAAAAATTGATAAAGAAGTAGC
>DAOSMC010000019.1:0-3026 GCA_035369485.1 Minisyncoccota bacterium
AGATATAATTTAGGTAGAAAATTAAATAAGGAGGTAAATAACAAAGCTTTTTAAAAATTAAATAAGGAGGTGATACATGATGATCGTGGTGGATACCAATATGTTGATGCGTAGTTTTAATTTTGTAGAACAGTTAGGGAAAATAGAGTGGGTGCGAGTGGTTGTGCCCAGAGCAGTTTATATTGAGATTCGCGAACGAGCGAATCTTGATTTGTTGAAGAAGTTGAAGAATCAACCGCAGAATTGTAATTTAAAACAGCAAGAGAAAACGATTATTTTGGCCATGAAAACTTGGCCGAAGTTGCGGGAAAAGATTCAAAAAAGAGAATGGTTGATTATTAAAGTTAAAAATGCAGGATTGATAACAGATCTACGAAGAGAAGCTCGAATAGCAAGGCTAGAATCCATTTCCAATACCGATTTGAAAGTTTTAGCAGTGGCTGTTATTTTAAGAGATGAAGGGTCAAAAGTAAAACTTTTGACTCTTGATAGAGAATTGGCTATTTTGGCGCGGCGGATGGGTATCCGAGTGCCAAGATGGCATGGTGCCAGAAAATATTTCTGGAGAGAGGAGATTTTAAATTTTTAAATAAAAGGAGGTCTAAATGAAAGAAAAATTTAGGATTTTAAATTTTTTGGAAGACCAAGATCCATTTTGGGTCTGGGCCTTCTGGATTGAAGTAGGGTTATTTTTTCTAATAATAGCCCTGCTACTAACTTGAGAGGAGGTTAAAATGAGAAAAATTCAGTGGAATGATGCCTTTTGGTGGCTTCTTTTGTTGCTTTTCTTGTTCTTATTGGTGTTCTTTACAAGTTGTGCTCCTTTTGGTACGACGATTGCGGTTGATACCAATTTGCCGTGGAGAACGAGTGGACTGACAGTTATAAATACTACCCCGTACACTTTTTCTATTTTAATAGATGGTGTAGAAAATGCCAAGGTTGGGCCGTATGGGAAGTTTGCCGCTGGTTTGTGGAACGGAAGCTACTATGGTTTTGAAGTTGCTGTATCAGTTGTAGGAGTAGAGCAGGTTTTCGCTCATACGGAAAAAGTATGGGTATGGCCATCATCCTATTCGCGGTACTCATCTGTTCTGACCATTCGTCAGGATGAGGATGGTCAGATCTGGGTGGAGCGTAGATAGTGGAGCGTAGATAAAAAAATTTAAAAGGGATTCTAAAAAAGAATCCCTTTTTGTTAACGGCAGCTGTTATGCTATAGCATAACAGCTTAGTAATCATTCTAAAACAATTCCTAAAACGATGCCTAAAACGATGCCGCTGGTGTTATGCTATAGCATAACACCAGCGGCATCAGTATGTGCTTTTTAAATCCAATGCATTTAAAGAGTGGACGAAAAGAAATTTTTCTGATAAGATAGAGAAACAAAATATGATGGTTAAGCAATCAGAAAAACAATTGAATGCCGTTTCGCGGCCACCTATTGTAGTGGTGATGGGTCATATTGATCACGGAAAAACCACTCTTTTAGATACAATTCGTAAAACTAATGTAGCTGCTCGAGAATCAGGTGGGATTACTCAGCATATTGGCGCTTACGAAATTTTAGTAGAAAGCAAAAATCCGGAATATAATCAACGAAAAATTACTTTTATTGATACACCCGGTCACGAAGCTTTTTCGGCCATTAGAGCTCGCGGCACTAAAGTATGCGATATTGCTATTTTGGTGATTGCGGCCGATGAGGGAGTAAAACCTCAAACGGTTGAGGCTTTGAATTTAATTCAGCAAGCCAAGATTCCTTTTATTGTGGCGCTCAATAAAATTGATAAACCCGAAGCGAATCCCGATCGAGTAAAAACACAGTTAGCAGAATTGGGCGTTTTGGTGGAAGGATGGGGAGGCAATGTGCCAGTGATTAATATTTCGGCTAAAGAAGGAAAGAATATTCAAGAACTCGAAGAGTTAATTTTACTGGTGGCTGATATGGAAGGCATTGTCGCTTATAAAGATGGACCAGTCAACGGCGTGATTGTGGAAACAAAATTTGAAAATCGGCGAGGCGTCGAGGTGACAGCAATTATTAAAAATGGCGTATTAAAAATTGGCGATCCCATTTATACTGCTTTTGCTATTGGTAAAGTGCGGACAATAGAAGATTGTAATGGCAAGCCATTGAAAGAAGCCACTTTTTCTTCCCCTGTTTTAATCACTGGTTTTAAAGAAATGCCTCAAGTGGGAGAAGAGTTTTTTGTTGGTGAAAAAACTGAAGAAGAAATTAAGAAGGCGGATATCAAACGGGATATTAAATCCAAAACATCAGATCAAGAAAAAAATGAAAATATGCTCAATCTTATTTTGAAGGCCGACACCATCGGTTCACTAGAAGCAATGAAAAAAATTTTAAGCAATCTAGTTTTGCCCGAAGGAGCGACTCTGAAAATTATTAGTGAGGATATTGGAGATGTTTTTGTTTCTGACATTGCACTTGCAGAAACAGCGCCGGCTATAATTTTAGGTTTTCGAGTAAAAATTCCGAAAGATCTTCAGATCATCATTCAATCTAAAAATATTCGCATTTATACATTTGATATTATTTATGAAATGGAGAAGTTCTTAAAACAAGAAGCGGAGAATCTTTTCAAGCCGCAAGAACCACCTATTAAAGGTAGAGTAGAAATTCTTGCTTTGTTTAGCAAAAAACGCAGTGAGCAGCTTATCGGCGGTCGAGTGATGGAGGGAAGAATTGTGAAAGGAGCTCAGGTAAAAGTTCAACGAGGTGAAGAAATTATTGGTCAAGGAAAAATTTTAAATTTACAGTCAAGCAAGATAGATGTTAAAGAAGCGCAGGAAGGAAAGGAATGCGGCATATTAATTGATAGCAGCACGGAAATTGCTGTGGGAGATCAATTAATTTTTCAATAAATATTATGTATTGCCGGATTTGATTTTGAAAAATGAACTTAAAAGAATTTGATTATTATTTGCCTAAAGAATTTATTGCTCAAAAACCAATTTCTCCTCGTGATCATTCCCGTTTGATGGTTGTTGATAGAAAAACTGG
>DAOSMC010000019.1:3126-7132 GCA_035369485.1 Minisyncoccota bacterium
TAATTTTTAAAGCTTACGAAGAAGCGATTAAAAATAAATATCGTTTTTTTAGTTTTGGTGATGCGATGTTTATTATTTAAAAGAAGGAGATTATAATAAGAGAATGAACAATTGGGAAATTGCTAAAATTTTATCTGACATCTCTTTTTATTTAGAAATGGAGGGCGAGCCATTTAAACCCCGCGCTTACGAAAAAGCAGCATCTACAATTGAAGCATTAGATGTGCCACTGCAAGAAATTTATCAGAAGCAAGGCATCAAGGGAATTGAAGAAATCCCAGGAGTTGGAGTTTCTATTGCAGAAAAAATTGAAGAATTGTTGAAAACAGGGCGGCTCAAATATTATGATCAATTTAAAAAGAAATATCCTTTTGATCTGGAGATCTTAAGGCGCGTAGAAGGCCTAGGCCCAAAATCTTTAAAAAAACTTTATGAAATATTAAAAATCAAAAATTTGGCTGATTTAGAAAAAGCCGCTCATGAAGGAAAGATTAGAAAAATTGAGGGATTTGGCGAAAAAACCGAGCAAAATATTTTAAAAAGTATTGAGTTTTTAAAACAAGGAGGCAATCGTTTTGTTCTGGGCTTTATTTATCCGCAGGTGGAATCAATTGTTGCTCGACTTTCAAAATTAAAAGAAGTGCAAAAAATTGTGGCAGCTGGTTCAGTAAGGAGGATGAAAGAAACAATTGGCGACCTTGATATTTTAATTGTTTCTGAGAATCCAATGTCAGTGATGGATTATTTTGTTAATTTACCAGATGTTTTTCAAGTTGTAGCTCATGGCGAAACAAAATCCGCTATCCGCTTAAAAAACGGGTTGGATATTGATTTAAGAGTAGTACCTAAAGAATCATTTGGCGCAGCGCTAAACTATTTTACTGGCTCAAAAGATCACGGCATTCATTTACGGGAAATTGCCATTAAAAAAGGTTATAAATTGAATGAATACGGATTATTTAAAATTCCGAAATCCAAAAACAAAAATCAAAAAGAAATAAAAATAGCAGGAAGGACAGAAGAAGAGATTTATAACGCCTTAGGTTTAGACTACATTGAACCGGAGATGCGAGAAGATTGGGGCGAAATTGAAGCAGCGGCTAATCATCAATTGCCAAAATTAATTAGCTATAATGATATTCAAGGTGATCTCCAAATTCAGACTAACTGGAGCGATGGAGCGAATTCTATTGAAGAATACGTAGCCGAAGCAATAAAACAAAACTTAAAATACATTGCTATTACAGATCATACCAAAAGCTTGGCAATGACTGGCGGTTGCGATGAAAAAAAATTATTAAAACAAATGCAGACCATTGATAATATAAATCATAAATTAGAAAAAGATGGCCTTAACTTTAAAATTTTAAAATCAGCCGAAGTAAATATTTTAAAAGATGGTAGTTTAGATATTGAAGCGGATGTTTTAGCTAAGCTAGATTTGGTGGCCGCAGCAGTTCATTCGCATTTTAATCAAAATAAAAGAGAAATGACTGAAAGAATCTGCAAAGCTATTCGTAATCCTTTGGTTGATATAATATTTCATCCTACGGGTCGAGTTATTTTGAGACGACCATCTTATAAAATTGATGTGGAAAAGATTATTAACGAAGCTAAAAAGAATGGGACTTGTTTGGAAATTGATGCGTATCCAGATCGGCTAGATCTAAAAGATGAACATATCAAAAAAGCCATCGAAGCGGGCGTAAATCTTTCCATTGATTCTGATGCCCATTCGATAACCCATTTAAATTATTTAAAATTTGGCATTGCTCAGGCGCGACGCGGTTGGGCTGCTAAAAAAAATATTATTAATACACGTTTATGGCCAGAAATGTTCAAATTAACAAAAGCAAGCAAAAGAAAAAAATAAAATTTGAAGTATCAGTGGGCATTTTTCTCTTTCGAAGAGAAAAAGGGAAAATATTGTGGCTACTGCTTCATTATCCTGCCGGTCACTGGGATTTTGTTAAAGGACATATTGAAAAAAATGAAAAAATAGAGGAAACTATAAGGAGAGAGCTTGCGGAAGAAACAGGAATCAGAAATTTGAAACTTATTCCACGTTTTCAAAAAACATTGCAATACTGGTTTAATAACAAGCGATATTCAGGAAGAGATGAAATGGTTTTTAAAAGGGTCATTTTTTTATTAGGCGAAACTGAAGAAAAAGAAATTATAATTTCTGAAGAACATTTAGAAGGCAGATGGTTTACGACTAAAGAAGCTCTTAGTATCATAACTTTTAAAAACGTTAAAAAATATTTTCTTCAAGCCGTCGCGTTTCTTAAAAAGTCAGGAATTTATAATTACTATAATTACAATGCCAAAAAAGATTTCAAAAAAAACAAAAGAATCGGGGATAATTAAAAAGAATCAACAGAAAAAATCTTCAGTAAATAGTTATAAAACTATTTCGAATAAAAGCAGCAAGAATAATAAGGACAAAATAAAACTCCATTTTTATGGCGCTGGAAAAGAAGTTGAAGGTAGTTGTTTTCTTGTAGAGTATAAAAATGAAAAAATCTTAATTGATTGCGGCATTCGTCGAGATGTTCGCAGTCAGCTTAATTATCAGCAGTTGCCTTTTAAAGCAGAAGAAATTAAGGCAGTTATTTTGACTCATGCCCATATTGATCATAGTGGTTTAATGCCGCTGATTTACAAAAAGGGTTTTCGAGGTAAGATTTATGCTACGCCGCCAACCATTGATTTCTGTACATTATTATGGGATGACGCCTATAATTTAATGGAAAACGCTTTTGAAGAACAACATTCCCCGCTCCTTTATACGCGAGAAGATGTGGACGAAGCACTAAATCTTTTTAGTCCTCAACCTTATTATCAAGAAATAGGCATTTCTCAGAATATCTCTTTTGTTTTTTATAACGCCGGTCACATTCTTGGATCAGCAATCGTTCTTTTAAAAATTAAGAAAAATAATGGTCAGGAAACAAAAATTCTTTTTTCTGGCGATTTGGGCAATTCTTTTAATTTGCTATTGCCTGACACTGACATTATTAGCGAAGAAGCCGATTATTGTTTAGTTGAATCAACTTATGGCGATCGCATTCATGAAGATGCAGAAATAAGAAAGGATTTATTAGAGGATGTTGTTGAAGAGATTATAGCCAATCGAGGCGTTTTGATGATTCCCGTTTTGGCCGTAGAACGAACGCAGGAAATTTTAGTAGAGTTAAACGAATTAATAGTGAATCATCGAGTGCCTTTAGTTCCAATTTTTATGGATAGTCCTTTGGCAATTAAAGTGACGGAGGTTTATCAAAAATATCTTAATTATATTAAAATTGAAGCTTTTAAATTTGTTAGTAATGGAAGGGGATTATTCAATTTTCCCGGTTTAACCTTTACCCTAACAACCGAAGAATCAAAAGCCATTAATGCAGTGCCGCCACCGAAGGTTATTTTGGCTGGATCTGGATCATCAGAAGGAGGTCGCATTTTACATCACGAAAAAAGATATCTGCCTGATCCACACAGCGTTCTTTTAATTGTTTCTTATCAAGCTAAAAATTCGTTAGGACGACAATTATTAGAGGGCGTTTCTGAGGTTGAAATTCATAATGAAACTATTAAAGTCAATTGTAGGGTAGAGCAGATTACTGGTTATTCTGCGCATGCCGATCAGAAGATGCTCCTTAATTGGATTAAAGAACTAAGGTTTCGTTTAAAAAAACTATTTGTGGTACACGGAGAAGAAGCAGCTGCTAATACTTTGGCTCAGAAAGTGCGAGATAATTTTGGAATTATTACTGAAGTGCCAAATAATGGTGATTGGGTAGAATTGGATTAAAGTGTTAAGCTAAAGTTAAAAAGTAGCTAGATAATTCAAAGATTTTAAAAGGAAAGAGCTATATTTTCGGAGGCGTGCCAGAGTGGTTGAATGGGCCGCACTCGAAATGCGGTATCCCGGTTTCGGGATCGGAGGTTCGAATCCTCCCGCCTCCGCTTTTATAAAATATTCAGAGCAAGCCAACTGCTTGGC
>DAOSMC010000020.1:0-6681 GCA_035369485.1 Minisyncoccota bacterium
GAGAGCGGAAGCTCGAGCGACTTGTAGCCGAGTCCCACCCCGGGCACAAACGAATGAAAGCAGAAAGTCCAAAATCAAAATTCAAAAATGCAGCAAAGATGCGATAGAAATTTTTTAGAAAATTTCCATTGCATCAATCATTGTAATTCACTCGCGCTATTATTTATTATGGACTACTTGATCAATATTTAGAATTTTCATCGCAATTCACCTCAATTTATATTTTTATATTGACACTGGCTTTTCTCTATTTCTATGGTAAAATAAAGTTGTATGCCAGACATAATTCCTCAAACCAAGCCTGATAATAATCCCTATAATCAATCTGACTGGGACTTTATTCTTCAAAGAGATTTAATTAAAGAATCAGGATTAGACAAATTCGAATGGATCCAACTTTATTCCCCTAAATTCAGGCAATTAGTAGAAGAAAAATCAGAAATTATTAAAACCTTACGAGATGATCCCGAAAAACTTAAAGAACAATTTAAAAAATGGCTTTATGAACCAGAAAATCACAATGAAAACATTCATTAAGAATTAAAAAAATATGGCTCAAAAAACTATTTTCCAAAAAATCTATTTCGTCATTATTATTATCCTTGTTGTTTTGACTTTAATTATTGTCATTTATACCTTTGTAAATAAAAATAAAGAATCGGCCCTAGAAGAAGGTTTTGATGAATCACTAATCGCCTGTCAAATGAGCGGTGGTCAAATTGCCACTTCTTCTTGTTGTTTAAGCGCTACAGATTATCCCAATACCTGCCTTATTGGCGCTTGCGGTTGCGCTCCAGAAAATAGTCATGAAATAAAAATTTGTGATTGCGGAGTTGATAAGTGCTTCAATGGTAATGAATGTGTCAATCGATAATTTTGACAAAATTCGAGTTGCGAATAAAATACTAATATCATGGTGGCCTTAGTTCAGTGGCTAGAACGCCTCGTTGTGGCCGAGGAGGTCAAGGGTTCAAATCCCTTAGGCCACCCTAATAAAATTCAAATTATATAAATTCAAAAGATCAAAAATCTCGATTCAACCTCAATGGCTAGAGTTGTTGTTTTTTTATTTAAAAGCGCTAAAATAGAATTGGCAACTTAAAAACTTTATCGAAATTAAAAGGAGGGAACTGTGAAAAGAAAAATTATTTGGTTTTTGGTTTTAATGGGATGTTTTGGGATGATTTTTTTCGGAGTGAAAAAATTAAAAAACCCAGAGATTCCGAGCGCTGAGGTCAAAAGCGCTGTTCTTGCGGCTATTTCCCAAAAAATTGATTTAAAAAAATTAGATCCGGATATGAGACTGATCTGGATTGCAAAAGATGAAAAAGGCGAAAAAATTCAGCCAGTTTTAGTAAGAATTGGGATTACCGATGGAACGTACACGGAAATCAAAGAGGTCATTTTTGGAGAAATCAAAGAAGGAGAATTTGTTGTCACTGGTCGAGCAACAGCAGATCAAATTAACACTCGAACACCTGATATTAATCAAGTGTTTCGGTCATTAAGATAGAAAAGAAAGGAGGTGTGAAATGGTATATTTTTATAATTTAACTAATGGATTGGAAGTAAAGATAACGGATTTAAATCAGCATCCTCACCTAGTACGAATTCAATCATCACACGTGGAAAGCAAAGCCTGGGATCGTCTTTTTCAACAATTAAGCGATGAATTGCTTTTTTACCTGGCTATTGGTGAAAAATGTATTATTATTGACGGTTCGCCCAATCCAAATCATTCCCACATTTCGCGAATAGCAGTACCTGTTATCCAATACGTTTTAACCCGTCTTTGGCTCAAGGAAAAACTCGCTCCAGATATGATTGATGACGAATACCTTGAAAGAATCTATCGGTCTTTAACTCAAAGTACCAAAAGAAAATTAAAGTATTACAGAAAATTCTTAATTACCAATGAAGTAAAGCTGAATTGCTATGTCTTCCCTAACTGCAAAGACGGGAAATATGATTGGTTTAAAGAAAAAATAAAAGAAAGAATAAGAAAATAATTAACCTTAAAGGGTGGTCTTTAGACCACCCTTTTCTTGACAAAAAATTCAAAAAAGTTAATCTATAATCAGCAACTTAATTTCAAGGAGGAAAAATGAAAAAGTTGGCTTTAAAGTTTTCGAGATTTTTTAAGGGTTATTTTTCTCTTAGTGTTCTTCTTGAAGACGCTAAACAGAAAAAGGTGGAGAAGATATTCATTCAGCCCCGCATCTATATTGAAGAATTTCCCGGCTCAACCCTTTATGTTATCACTGGTCATGTAGAAGTTTTTGCTTCTGAATTGCCAAAAACTTACATCGACCTGTCGTTCCAGCAAATAGTTAAAAAGGGGGTCGAAGAAGCAGAAAAACTGGCCTATCGAGAATGTGAACAAGATCTGCAAGAAAGAACAGAAAAGATAAAAGAGATAATCGAAAAGGCAGGATTACAAACAGCAATAGGAAAAATCAAAACTCAATAAAAATATCTTAAAGACGAGCACTAGCTCGTCTTTTTTTCTTGCAATTTTTCAAAAATAGGATTATAATAAAAATGAATTTAATTTGTATTTAGTCAGTTAACTTTTAATTTCGCTCTAAAAAAATTGTGAAACAAAAATTTTTCCAATCGCATTTTTTGAAAGGCGAAATCCAATCATATGGAGACGCTTATTTTGATTTCTCTAATCACTTTGTTTTTAGGTATTATTATCGGATACTTCGTTCGTCAAGTTGTTGTTAGAAATCAAGTCAAATCCGCTGAGCAAAAAATAAAAGCTCAACTCGAAGAAGCAAAAACTAAAGCCAAAGAAATTGTTCTAGACGCTAAAGGCAAGGCGGCGACTATTTTGGCTGAAGCGCAAAAGGAAGAAAAAGAAAGAAAGAAAGAACTTTCGGCTTTTGAACAACGCTTAAATCGGCGCGAGGAATTACTTAATCAAAAACTTACCGAAACCGAAGCAAAAAATCATAATTTAGAAGAAAATATAAAGCGCGTCAAAGAAATAAAAGAAAAAGTTGAAGAACTGCGTTTAGAAACTAAAAAAGAGCTCGAACGAGTAGCGCGCCTTTCAACAGAGGAAGCAAAGAAAGAACTCTTTACTCAATTAGAAAAGACCCACCAACAAGAAATAGCCGATCTTTTAAAAAGACTGGAAAAAGAAAAAAGAGATGAAATAGAAAAAGAATCTTTTAAAATATTAGAAACAACTGTTCAGCGCTTATCGCGATCTGTAAGCAGTGAAATTACCACCTCTGTTTTTACTATTGATAATGAGGAATTAAAGGGGAAGATTATTGGTCGAGAAGGTAGAAATATTCGCGCTTTAGAACGCCTTACAGGCGTTGATATTATTATTGACGAAGCGCCCGACGCCATTACTCTTTCCTCTTTTGATCCTTTGCGTCGAGAATTAGCTAGAATATCTTTAGAAAAATTAATCAAAGACGGCCGTATTCAACCAGCTAAAATTGAAGAAAAGGTGGAAGAGGCTCAAAAAGAACTGAATGAAAAAATAAAAGAAGCAGGTGAAAATGCTGCTTTTGAATTAGGTATTTTGGATTTACCCAAAGAAATTATTTATCTTCTTGGAAGATTAAACTATCGAACAAGCTATGGCCAGAATGTGCTTCAGCATTCTATTGAAGCAGCCCACTTGGCCAAAATGATTGCCGCCGAATTGGGTGCTAATGTAGAAGTGGCTAAAAAAGGCGCTTTATTACACGACATTGGAAAAGCTATTGATCATGAGGTAGAAGGTACTCATGTGGAATTAGGCCGCAAAATTCTTAAAAAATATAACATTCCCGAAGAAATTATTAAAGCGATTGAACCTCACCATGAGGATTATCCTTTTGAAACGCCTGAATCATATATTGTAGCAGCCGCTGAAGCCATTTCGGCTAGTCGTCCAGGCGCCCGTCGCGATAGCTTAGAAAACTACCTGAAACGCTTGGAAAATCTAGAAAAAATCGCTCTTTCTTTTGACGGCGTTCAAAAAGCCTATGCTGTTCAAGCGGGTCGGGAATTGCGTATTTTTGTAATTCCAGAAAAAATTGACGATTATGGCGCTTTGAATTTGGCAAAGCAAGTTGCTACTAAAATTCATGATGAATTAAATTATCCAGGAGAAATTAAGGTTAATGTTATCCGAGAAACAAGAGCGGTTGAATATGCGCGCTAATTATCCACACCCCTATTTGGAAAGCTCATAAAATGTGCTATAATCTAATAAAGCTGAGTTATTCAAAGGTCGATTAATTATCAAAAAAAATGACAAAGGAAGGATTAGCGGAGACAATTTTGAGCAAATTCGAATTAGCCAGTAAAAAACAAGCTAAAGAAATTGTAGAAACCATTTTTGAAACCATCACCAAAACTTTAGCCAGAGGCGAAGAGGTCGCTATTAGCGGATTTGGTACTTTTCGCGCGGCTCGTCGAGCAGCTCGTGAAGGCATTAATCCTCGAACCGGCGAAAAAATACAAATTCCAGCTTCCATCAAGCCCAAATTCAGAGCCAGCAAGGCTTTAAAAGAAGCTATAAAATAAAGATTTTAAAGACTTTTCAAAAATTGTCCGGACGAATTCAAAAACCCCTTATTAATAAGGGGTTTTTGAATAACATCAAAAAACTAATCGCCATCCTTCTCCATTATTCCCTTTAATCGTTTTAATGCTCGATGCTGTATTACCCGTAAAGTTAAAGGGCTTTTATTCATAATTGCGGCTATTTCATCATAAGATAAATCGTCAACAAAACGCAAAAGCAGCAATTCTTTTTGTTCTGAAGGTAATTGATTAATAAACTCTACAACTCGACGAACCTCCTCCTGGATAGCAAATTGTTCGGCCAAATCTAAATCATCAACTATATCTAAAGCGTTTTCACTATCTAAGCTAAAATCTGGCTTTTTTTTGCGATAAAAATCTATAATTAAATTTCGGGCAATAGAATAAAGCCAACTACTAAAAGGATTCTTATAAAACTTAAATTGGGGCAGCGCTTCCCAAGCTTTTGTAAAAACTTGCTGGGTTAAATCTTCGGCTTCTTCTTTATTATTGGTTTTCAAATAAATATAACGATAAATGCGTTCAACAAAAAGCTCATAAATTTCGCCGAAAGATTCAGCGTTTCCATGTTGTGCTTGAGAAACTAATTTTCTTATCTTTTTTTTATTATCTTTTTTATTACTATTATCCATAGAAACCAAGCGTTTTCTTTATCATTATACATCATACATAATTATTGCGAAAATCAAAATTCTATGTTAGAATGGCTGATATGTCGACTACTTATCAACCCAAAAAAAAGAAAAGAGCGAAAACGCACGGCTTCCTGAAACGAATGAAAAAACCAGGAGGAAGAAATATCATAAAAAGGCGCCGCCAAAAGGGTCGTTCTCGTTTAGCAGTATAGATGAAATATCGCTCCCTTAAAAAAGAGAAAGATTTTCAACGAGTTTTTCAAAAAGGGAAAAAAATCAATTGTCCAGAGCTAACTCTTATTTTTTTACCACGACAGAATGATCCGATCAATTACGTAGCCATTATTACCAGCAAGGCCAATTTTCGTAAAGCCACTCAAAGAAACCTTATTAAAAGAAGGCTGAAAGCAATCCTTCGGCAAATTAATCTTGCAAAAAATGGATTAGACATCATCATTATTGCCAAAACACCTCTTTTAACTAAAAAATTTGAGGATCTAAAAATTGTCGTTGAATCAATCTTTCAAAAAGCAAAATTAAATGATATCGAATTTAAGCAGTAATCATTTGTTCATTTATGGGTAACCTTTTTCACATAATCCTTGTCCAGCCAATTTTAAATTTATTAATTTTGATCTACAACATTTTACCTTGGCCAGATATTGGATTAGCCACTATTATTCTAACGGTGATTATCCGTCTTATTTTGGCGCCTTTTTTTCATAAAAGCACCAAACAACAAATAATGATCAATCGACTGCAACCGGCTATTCAAAAAATTCAAAAAGAATACAAAGACGATAAAGAAAAATTAGCCAAAGCTCAGTTAGAATTGTATAAAAAAAACAAAGTCAATCCTTTTGGCAATTTAGCCATAACCCTAATTCAATTACCTATTATGTTAGCAGTTTATCGTGTCTTTTTATTAGGTTTCGGGCCAGAAATAATCCAAAACAATCTTTACTCTTTTATCAGTCAGCCCCAAACAATTAACACTCTATTTCTGGGTTTTATCAATTTGAACAAAGCAAATATTTTTATGGCTATTTTAGCAGCGGTTGTCCAATATCTATCTACCAAACTCACAATGTCTTCTCTAAAACAATCAAAACGACATCAAAAAGATCAAAGCCCTAACCAAAAAATGGCTAATGCTTTACAAAAACAGATGATCTTTTTAGGACCGGTGATGACTTTTATCATTCTTGTTGGTTTACCTTCAATTTTAGGCTTATATTGGATTGCAACTACTCTTTTTAGTATCGCTCAGCAATGGTATGTTTTAAAACATTTTCATTTTGAAGAAATTGAGTTAGAATAATATTTATTTACAATATAAATATATGGAAGAAATTACTCAAATAGTTAAAAACATTCTATCATTTCTTGATTTAGAAGACGCAAGTGTTGATGTTGTTGAAGCGGATGATAATTTATCCATCAATATCAGAACCGAAAATGGTCATTTCCTTATTGGACCAGAAGGATC
>DAOSMC010000021.1:0-6640 GCA_035369485.1 Minisyncoccota bacterium
TTTTAGGATGACGATTTTGAATTTTTATCGTGCCCCCGGGAGGAATCGAACCCCCATCCGCTCCTTAGAAGGGAGCTGTTCTATCCGTTGAACTACGGGGACTATTTTAAAAATGCTACACTTATTCTAATAGAAAAAAAATTTAAAACAAGTTGAAAAAAATAAAAAAATTAGCATAATAAAAAAAGCGGCTATCGTTTAATAATTAAGACAACGCTCTTTCCTCGCAGAATATATTTGTTCGTTTTCTCTCGCTTGGTATTCTGTAAACATCCCGCTGCTCATTAAAATTTTTATAATCTGCCGCCATCGTCTAATGGCTAGGACAACACTCTTTCAAGGTGTAAATCCGGGTTCGATTCCCGGTGGCGGCGCTTACGGGCTGTAGTGTAATGGCTAGCACGAGTCCTTTGGGAGGATTTAGTCCGGGTTCAAATCCCGGCAGCCCGACTAAAATAAAAATTACTCATCCAGGTGTTTTTTATTTGACAAAGAAATAATGTCATTTAAGATCAGAGATAGTTTTTAAGAACAAAATTTAATAATTTAATAAAAGGAGGTTTGAATGGAATCGTTTGAAGAAATGCTGGCTATTGCTTGTGGTTTCTTGAAGTGTTTTGCGGAAAAATTTCCCCATAAAAAGGTTGGTTCATTGATTTTGCAGAAAATGATGTTTCTTTTTGAACAGGAGAAAAAATGGGACCTCGGTTTTTCTCTTAATCATCGAGGACCATTTTCCGAGTTGGTTGAGTCAATACTCATTCGGGCCCAATCAGCGGGAAATATCGGAATTTATCCTTATCAGCGAAGCGGGCATTATATTCAATTATTAAAATGCCCTCAAGAAGTTTCTGATGAAGATAAAAAATTGATTGAACAGCTGGTAGAAAAATACGGGAAATTATGTTCTGATGATCTGGTAATTTTGACAACGGCTCTGTTTTTGAAAGACCGATTTGAAGTGGAAAGTAAAAGTCAGTTAATTGATTTGATTTCCGAATCTCGGCCGCAGATGGAACGCGCTGAAATTAAAAAAATAATTAATTTAATTGAATGAAAAATTTCTGCAGGCGACGCGAAGCGTCGCCTTTTTATTTTCAAAAATTTGGAAAAATTAATTAATCTGTTAAAATAATAAAATGATGCATCAAAGAGAATATAATCTTTATCAGCCAAATGCGAATGATTCATTTTCTTTGAGTCGTTCCAAAATAGAACTTTTTATTGAATGTCCGCGCTGTTTTTATTTAGATGTTCGATTAGGCATTGCTCGACCGCCGGGTTTTCCTTTTACTCTGAATCAAGCAGTTGATTCTTTGTTAAAAAAAGAATTTGATATTCATCGTGTTGCTGAAGCTGCTTATCCGTTACTGCAACGTTATGGGATGAAGTTGCGACCGCTTAACGACGAACGCATCAAAGATTGGCGTAATAATCGCATTGGAATTCGTTATTATCATCAGCCAACCAATTTAGAAATTTACGGCGCCATTGATGATGTTTGGGTAGATGAGAATGGAATGATTTATATCGTTGATTTTAAAAGTACAAGCTCGCAAAACGAACCAACGCTTGATGACGCTTGGAAAGATTCTTACAAAAGGCAGATGGAAATTTATCAATGGCTCTTTCGTCAAAACGGATTTAACGTGTCCAATACCGGCTATTTTGTTTATTGCAATGGTAAAACCGATCGCGCGGCTTTTGACGGGAAATTAGAATTTGATATCTCAGTTTTACCTTATGAGGGTCAAGATTCTTGGATTGAGCCAACTATTTTTGAAATGAAAAAAACTTTAGATTCAGACAAAATTCCTTTAGCTAGTAAGAATTGCGATTATTGTCAGTATGTTGCTTTAAGATATCAAGTAGAAAAATAAATTTGACAGCAATAGTATATTGGATATAATGAAATAAAATCAAATAATGAGTTATTAAGAGTGCGGGGAGGGACCTGGCCCGATAATCCGCCGACAACCCTTTAAGAATTTTTCTTAAAGAAGGTGCCAAATCCAGACCCATAAAGGGGAAGATAACAAGTCGGAACTCTTTCTTTTCAGGAAGAGTTTTTTAATTTAAAATATGAATCAAAAACAATTAATTAAAACAGCAGAGTTTGTTTCACCCAAACATCCGGATAAAATTTGCGATCAAATGGCCGATGCTTTGCTCGACGCCTACTTAAAAAAAGACCCATTTGTTCATACAGCTATTGAAATTTTAGCTGGTCATCAATTGGTAGTGGTGATGGGAGAAATAAAAAGTTTCTTTGAACTGGGCGAAGAGGCAATAAAAAAAATTTTTCAAAAATTGGTGGGCAAAAATTTTGAATTAAAGATTAAGTTAGTAAAGCAAAGTCCAGAAATTTTTCGCGGCGTTGAAAAGGGCGGCGCCGGAGATCAGGGTATCATGAATGGGTATGCTACGTCGGAAACAAAATCTCTGATGCCTTTGGAATATGAATTGGCTCGAAATTTATGTCGGAAAATTTTTCAGCAATATCCTTATGATGGAAAAACTCAAGTGACCGTTGAAGGAAAAAAAGTTATTAGTGTGGTGGCGAGTTTTCAAAATGTGCCAAAAAATAAATTAGAAAAATTGGTGCGTTCAATTATTAAAGCAGAAAAATATTATATTAATCCCGCTGGCGATTGGAAGATTGGCGGATTTGAAGCTGATAGTGGTTTGACCGGTCGGAAATTAGTAATTGATGCTTATGGCCCCAATGTGCCAGTGGGCGGTGGTTCTTTTAGTGGCAAAGATGCGACCAAAGTGGATCGCAGCGGCGCTTATATGGCACGTAAAATAGCCGTAGATTATTTAAAAAAATATAAAGCGCAAGAAGTTTTTGTTAAATTGGCTTACGCGATCGGAGAGGAAAAACCATTAATGAAAGAAGTAATTGTTGATGGTCAGGAAGATGAAATTAAGGGTTATGATTTAACTCCAAGAGGTATTATAAAATTTTTAAATTTAAGAAAACCTATTTTTGAAAAAATTGCTCGTTGGGGACACTTTGGTCGAAATTTTCTTTGGGATAATTGATTAAAAAATTAAAATACAATAAAATAGAAAACATCATGAAAACGCAGAAACGTTTTGTCCTCATTTTATTATTTTGCAGTTTTGTTATAGGGAATCTATTTTTAAATTTTTCTCATATTTTGGCTGCCGGCAATGAAACAGTTAATCTTTATTTTTTCTGGGGCAATGGCTGCCCGCATTGTGCCAAAGAGGAAATTTTTTTGCAACAATTAACGCAAAAATATCCTGAAGTAAAAATTTATTCCTATGAAGTTTGGTATAATGCGCAAAATCAGGATTTACTTATTCAAGTAGGTCAAACATTAAAAACAGACATTCAGGGCGTGCCATTTACTGTTATTGGTCCACATGCAATTTCGGGTTACTATGATGAAAAAACAACTGGTGTGCAAATTGAAAATTATGTGAAAGAATGTCTAAGTCAAGAGTGTGCTGATCCAGTAGCTTTACTTGTTGGTTTAGCGCCAATTGTTTCAATAACTCCTAGTGTTACACCTCAAATTACTCCGCAATCATCACCGACGCCAACATTATCACCCCTTCCTACGATCAAGGCCTATTTTTTTGAAAGTAGCGGATGCCCTTTGTGTAAGGCAGAAAAAAAATATTTAGAGAGCCTAACGGATCAATATCCAAATTTGCAACTGGAATATCTAGAACTTTCTCAAAAAGAAAATCTCGAAATTTTTAAAAAAACATTGGATAAATTTCAATTAGAAAATGCGGCTGTTCCTTTTTTGGTTATTGGAGAAAATTATATTTTAGGATGGAAAGACGAATCAACAACGGGTAGGGCCATTCAAGACGCTATAAATTGCGCTATTGAAACGGGCTGTCCAGACGTTGTAGGCAATCTTATGTCGTCTATTAATTTGGAGACGAGTAATTCTATTTTGCCTGAGGTTGTGGAAGTGCCTTTAATCGGTGAAGTAAAAATTAAAAATTTGTCTTTGCCAATTTTAGCTATTATTTTAGGTGGAATAGACGGTTTTAATCCATGCGCAATGTGGGTTTTAGTTTTTTTAATTAGTTTACTTTTAGGAATGAAAGACAGGAAACGGATGTGGATTTTGGGATTTGTTTTTCTGTTTACTTCTGCAATTGTTTATTTGCTCTTTATGGCCGCTTGGTTAAAACTAATTCTTTTTGTAGGCGCTATTTTTTGGGTGAGGCTGATTATTGCTTTGATTGCAGTAATAGGTGGCGCTTATAATATTAAAAAATTCATTCAAGAAAAAAACAAAATAAATATTACATGCGAAGTGGTTGATGAAAAACAAAAAAGAAAGACGATTGAACGGATGAAAGCAGCGGTGAGTAAACAATCCTTGTTTTGGGCTATCCTGGGCATTATTATTTTGGCTGCTTCGGTTAATCTGGTAGAGCTTGTTTGTTCAGCTGGATTGCCTGTGGTTTTTACTCAAGTTTTAGCCATGAGTAATTTATCAAGCGGGCAATACGTACTTTATATGTTACTTTATATTATGATGTATATGCTTGATGATGTGATTATTTTTGTTGCAGCAATGATGGCGCTCAAAATAACAGCTAAATCCAGTCAGTATACGCGATATTCTCATTTAATTGGTGGTATTTTGATGATTATTATTGGACTGCTGCTTGTTTTTAAACCCGCATGGTTGATGTTCGGTTGACTTGATTTTTAGATAACATTTTGGTATAATATCTATATAAATTATCCTAAAGGTCGGTTTAAATAAAATGTTACCACTATGAAACTGATTCCTCGTAATCCATTTGAAGATTTAGAAAAGTGGTTTGAAGACGAAAATTGGGCATTGCCCATTGTTCCCTCTTCGGCATTTAAAGAGCCGGCAATGGATATTTATCAAACAGACAAGGATGTGGTCGCTGAATTAAATATTCCTGGTTTTGATCCACAAAAAATAGACATTTCTATTGATAATCAAGTTCTAACTGTTAAGGGCGAAACAGAAGAAACTGAAGAAGAAAAGAAAAGAGATTATTGGAGAAAAGAGATTCGAAAAGGCTCTTTTGAACGAATGGTTCGTTTGCCAGCAGAGGTAGATGAAAACAATGTGGAAGCCGTCTATAAAAATGGTGTTCTGAAAATTGTAATGCCTAAGAAAACGTCTTCAAGCCAAACCAAAAAGATTCCGATTAAAACCAAAGACTAATGTCCAAAACCTTACCTATCGTTTTTCTTCTTATTACATTAGTGGTTGTGCTATTTGTTTTAAGATATAGCCCCGTGCCTGTTCCTTTGCCCGGGGCTGATTCTAATAAGCAAAATACTTTTCAAACAACGCCTCAGCCAACAGCTTATACCGGACCGCGACCGGAAACAGTCATTGTCAATGGACCAAAAGATTGGGAAGAGGTATCTACTACACCCTACGTTGTTTTTCAATATATTGCTTTGTGGGAAGGAGATTTTCGAGACATTCTTTTTGAAACCAAAGTAGATGAAATTGATAAAGATTGGCAGCGGAGTTCCGGCAATAGCCGAGCAATTCAACTTTTACCAGGAGAACATACTTATCATTTTCAAGTTCGGGCAACAACAAAAGACGGCATTTATGATTATACGCCGGCAATGCGAATTTTCAGAGGTAATATTTCTTCGCAGGCATCCAGAGTTAAAGTTAATTCGGTTGTTCCTTACGCCACGCCTCAAAAAATAATCATATTAAATTCAGGACCAGACATTGATCTAACTAATTGGACAATCGAAACATCAGCAGGCTTTTTTACGATTACCACCGGAGTGCGCTTGTTCCGGCCGGATAGTCAAACCATTCATCAAAATATTATTTTAAAAACCGGTGATTCATTAGTTGTTGTTGAGGGATCAAGTCCTTTGAGTTTTAATTTTTATTTGAATCGGTGCTTTGGTTATTTAACCAACGAGTATAATTTTAATTCGCTTTTTGTTAAAAACTGTCCGCGTCCCAGCTACACCGACATCTCATATTTTTCTTCAGCCTGTCAGCAATTCATTAATAATTTAGATACCTGTCAGATTCCCTCTTCAAATGATATCAATCGTTTTAGCAACGATCCTGCCTGCCAGCAATTTATCAAAGATTATTATCATTATTCTTCCTGCGTTGATCGCTATCAATCTGCGCCAGATTTTTTTAAAAAAGAGTGGTATGTTTTTGTGAATCGAGATCAATTTATCAGTACGACTCATGACCGAATAGTTTTGCGCGATGATGAGGGATTGGTTGTTGATGTTTATCAATATTAGATAAAACATTAGATAAAAAATAGAATAAAATTTTTTGAAACAATTATTGCCCCTGTAGCTCAAAGGATAGAGCAATCCCGTCCTAAGGGAGAGATGTGGGTTCGATTCCTACCAGGGGCACAAGGGAGATTAAAATTTAAAATCTGACGCTGGGTGTTATTTTTAATCTGTTCGGCGGAAAGCAGAGAGCGTAAGCGACTAAATTATCTGAGTTTATTTCAGATACTTTAATGGATTAATGTACCTCAAATAAATTGATAGATTCTTCGGCTTTCAGCCTTAGAATGACGATTTTATTTTTGAATTCTCCCTTGTACTCAAATTAAACCCCTTCAAATTTTCTTTATTATCTTAACAAAT
>DAOSMC010000022.1:0-4207 GCA_035369485.1 Minisyncoccota bacterium
TAACTTAACTAGAGATTTATCTTTTTCAATCGCAATAACTTTTGATGTTTTTTTTAAAATTTCCTGCGTCAAATTGCCCGTGCCAGCTCCGATTTCAATAATAATATCATTCTCCGAAATACTTAAAGCATCAACAATTTTTTTTAAAGCATTTTTATTAATTAAAAAGTTTTGACCTAATTTCTTTTGCGCTTTCATAATTGAAAAATTAAAATTCGTAATCGCCATCATCAAATAATTCTATTTCAGGATTATCAGGATCAATTTTTTTCTTTTTCTCATCACTTTCTTCCTTAAAAGCATCTAATTCAATTTCCTGCTTCAAATCAGACGGAATTTCATCTAAAAATCGCGAGGAAGTGTTTATTTGTAAATTACCAAACATTCGACGTCGCGATGACCAAATTAAATAAACCTCTTCTTTGGCGCGCGTCATACCTACATAAATCAACCTCCTTTCTTCTTCCATTTCATCATCAGAATATTGCGATTGAACGTGAGGTAAAATACCCTCTTCTACGCCAACAATAAATACTATATTAAATTCTAACCCTTTGGCGCTGTGCAATGTCATTAAAGAAACATAGTTGCGATCATTTATTTTTTCATCCCCCTCTTGAAAAAGTGAGATTTTTTCAAGAAATTGATTTAAATCGCCTTTTTCATACTCATCAAAATCTTCAGCTAAACGAATCAATTCCATTGCATTCTGCCACTTTTCTTCGGCTTGACTTGAGGTTTGCTTTAAATAAGACTGGTAATCTATCTTTTCTAATAATTCTTTAGAGAGAGAGGCCACTGATTTTTTATTTAGATCATTTTTAAGCTGTTGGTATATTTCTAAAAATTCTTTAGTCTCAGAAAATTTTTTTAAATTTTCCCATACTTTTTTATAATCAGCGCCTTGAAAAATCACCTCTACTTTTTTCTGCCCAATGCCTCGCGATGGTACATTGATAATTCTTTCTAAACTAATCAAATCAGCAGGATTTGCTAAAATTCTCAAATAGGCAATAATATCTTTAATTTCTTTTCTCTGATAAAATTTAACGCCGGCAAAAATTTGATAAGGGATGTGGAACTTTAAAAACACCTCTTCCAAAACTCGCGATTGGACATTCATCCGGTAAAGCACCGCAAAGTCTTTATATTGACATTGATAATTTTGAACAAGACTCTGAATTGTTGCAGCAATAAATTCTGCTTCTTCAATATCATCTAATGCTCTTATCACAAACACTGGCCTACCTTCTTGATTGGGTGAAATCAGAGTTTTTTCACGACGTAATTTATTATTTTTAATAACTTCTTGAGCTGCTGCTAAAATGTTTTTTGTTAAACGATAACTTGTTTCAAGAATAATAATTTTGGCATCAGGCCAATCTTTTTCAAAATTTAAAAAATTGCGAAAATCGGCTTGCCGCCAAGAATAAATTGACTGATCCTCATCTCCGACAACACATAAATTTCTATACTTTGAAGCAAGTAGTTTTATTAATTGGTATTGCGAAGTATTGGTATCTTGGTATTCATCAACTAAAATATAGCGCCATTTATTCTGGTATTTTTCTAAAATGTCTGGATGAGTTAAGAAAATATGTACTGGTAAAGTAATTAAATCATCAAAATCAAACGCGTTGTTTTTAATCAATTTTTCTTCATATAGATTGAACACTTTCGCTACGTTTTTTTGAAAAAAATTCTCCGCTAGTTGTTCATAATCTTTAGCTAAAATTAACTCATTCTTCGCTCGTGAGATTTCATTGCGAACATTAACCGGAATAAACTGTTCTCTGGGTAAATTTAATTCCATTAGACATTCTCGAATGAGTTTTAAACTATCTTCCTCATCAAAAATCACAAAATTTTTCCGGCGTTGAACTAAAGAAAACAGATCCCTTAAAATATTAACGCCTAACTTATGAAAGGTGCCAATAAATAATTTCTGAAAAAAATTATTTTCTCCTAAAATTTGCTTAATGCGATCTCTCATTTCTTCTGCAGCTTTGTTAGTAAACGTAATGGCTAATATTTCTTCCGATTTAATGCCCGTTGCTAAAAGATAAGCTACGCGATGGGTTAAAGTGCGTGTTTTACCCGAACCGGCACCAGCCACAATTAAAACTGGCCCTTCAGTGTACAAAACCGCCTCCCTTTGTTTTTCATTTAAACCTTCGAGTGCTTTAAACTTGTCAATCATGACGTTATTTTAGCACTTTTACTAACCATTTTCCAGATTAATTTTAAAAAACTGCATTTTTTTATTTAATTATCTTATTCCTTCGTATTTTCTATTATGTGTTTAAGTTTGCGCAAGGACTTGACTTTAAATCTGCTTTAGCTATAATACAAACTAATCCTTCAGAGATAGATTTTATCTCTGCTGGAGAACAATTTATTAAGCCTATTTGTACATTTTTTGCCAATCTTTATCATCAGTTCCGATCGATAAGTAAGAAAATAGCGGAATTAGGAAAGAAAAAATCGCATCCTAATGGATTTTTTCAATCTTTCACTTCATTAATAGAAAGGTTTTTTTGGATTAAGCAACCATCATTTTTGTTGGTTGCTTTTTTGTTAATTTTAACCACCTCAATTCTTGTTTTCAATTTTATTAACAAAGATGGGGCTTCTTCGCTTAAAGAATCTGACCGAGGTGTAATCGGCGGTCCTTTTCTTCCACAAAATTCGCTCGCTCTTTTAAACGATGCTGCTGCCACAATCAGTCATCAGAATGGTTCTTTAACCAATAATAATTCAATCTCTGATTCAGAAAATGAAATCTATTATCTTATTGATCACAGTAGCATTCAAAATCCCAATCCTACTCTGACAAGCATTCAAACGGATAAAAATGGCCTTTTGTTTTACAAGGTTCAAAAAGGAGATACTCTTTTAAGCATTGCCTCTGACTTTGGCATAAGTCTTAATACTATTATTTGGGCTAATAATTTAAAGAGTGAAAAAATCACCCCCGGGGAAGAATTAATTATCTTACCTGTTTCCGGAATCTTACATGAAATAAAAACCGGAGATACTATAGAAACTATTGCGAAAATGTATTCGGCTTCTCCTGATAAAATTATCGCTTTCAATAATATTACTAATAGTAATCTTAAACCCGGAGAAAAAATTATAGTACCTGATGGAATTCTTTCTTCATCGCAAGCAAAAACCAAAACAGCAACTTCCAATTTGCCTTCTTATCCTTATTATTACGTTCTTCCTACCACTGGATTTAATTGGGGCACACTTCATGCCGTCAATGCAGTTGATATCGCTAATCGATGCGGTACTCCAGTAATGGCAAGCGCCGAAGGACTAGTAATATTAGTGGATTGGGATAATGGTTATGGAAATCATATTAAAATTCAGCATCCCAACAACACCGAAACGCTTTACGCCCACCTTAATCAAATTAGAGTTAAAGAGGGTGATTACGTTATGCAAGGAGAGCTAATTGGCGTGATGGGCAACACTGGTTACGTTATTGGCAACCCGGGCTGCCATCTTCATTTTGAAATTCGCGGCGCTAAAAATCCTTTTGTAAAATAAATACTAATTCTCCATTAACAAACACATGATAAAAAAATCGAGTTGAGCTCGATTTTTTTATCATGTGTTTTACAATAACATCAATTTTCATTTTTGAGGCGATATCTCAAAGCTTCTGCCACGTCTTCAACTCTAATTAAATCCGAATGGTTCAAATCGGCAATAGTTCGAGCAACTTTTAAAAATTTGTAATAGCTGCGCGCCGAAAGATAAAAACTTTCTACCGCCTTTTTTAGTAACGCTTCTGCTTCTTTTTCTAAAAGGCAAAATTTTTCTGCTTCTTTGGAAGACATTTCACTGTTAGTATAAATCGCTCGAGCTAAATTCTTAAATCGTTCTTTTTGAATTCGCCTAACTTCTTCAATACGCGAACGAATGGTAGCCGAGGATTCTCCTATTTGTTCTGATTTTAAATCATCGTATTTAACTCGCGGCACCTCAATTTGCATATCAATACGATCCATCAATGGCCCTGAAATTTTCTTCTGATATTTTAAAATTTCCGAGGGACTACAATGGCACTCTTTTTCTGGATCACCATAATAGCCACAAGGACAAGGATTCATTGCAGCCACTAAAATAAATCGCGCTGGAAAAGTCAAACTTCCCTGCACGCGACTAATGGTAATCTCACCGTCTTCTAATGGTTGTC
>DAOSMC010000022.1:4307-6356 GCA_035369485.1 Minisyncoccota bacterium
AAAGCTCTTTTTGCTTGTTGCTGTCCTTTAATATCAGCGAAATCAACTGCATGTTTTTTGTTTTGCGAAATTTCTAAATCCTTATTACTTACAAAACCAATCTCCTTTTTTCCTTCTAAATATTCAATTACATCTTTTAATGTTTCACAACCAACAATTTTAATTCCTTTAATAATTTCGGCTTCTCTAATATTTTTAGTTGGTAAAATTATTTCCTTAAATTTTTCCTTGGCCATCAGAATAACTGGCAAAACGCCTGCCACCGGCCTTAAGCTGCCATCTAATGCTAATTCACCTAAAAAAATTTTATTGCTGGCATCAAATGCTTTCATTTGATTTGAAGCCAAAAGATAACCTACGGCAATAGCTAAATCGTAAGCCGAACCTTCCTTTTTAAGATCGGCGGGTGCTAAATTAACGGTGATTTTCCTATTTTGTCTTTGGGGAGCAGCGGCGCCGCTATTTTTAATAGCTGAAGAAACTCGATCCCTCGCCTCGCTCACTGCTTTATCAGCCAATCCTACAATATTAAAAGAATGAAGGCCTGGGCCTAAATCCACCTCCACTTCAATAGGTTGAGCTTTAATCCCAATAACAGCTGCTGAATAAATCTTAGCCGTCATAATTTTGGAAAAATAAAGAAATTTAAACTGACGCTGAGTTTTTCTTTTTTAAACACTTAGCGCAAATTTTGGCTGCTGGTTCAATCTTTAATCGGGCTATTTCGATTAATCCTCCGCATTCTTCACAAATACCATAAGTTCCTTTTTTAATTCTTTCCAACGCCTCATTAATTGAGGCTAAATCATTTTCCCAAACAAACCTTAGAGATAAAAGATTGTTAAGCTCCTCAATTTCGTCAGCTTCAATAGATGAATCTTCGGAAGCGCTAAAATCAGGCATTTTAATTGCTAATTCCTTTTCTTTAAGATTTAAATCTGAAATTTTTTCCTCCAATTCTTTTTTTTCTTTTTCTAACAATTCTTGAAATTCCTTCAATTGTTTTTTATCCATTTTTTTCTTTTTTAAAATTGTCATAATTTTATACTTTATTTTTTGACTTCGGCCACTATTGATCGAAATACTTCTGGTTGTTTTTCGGCCAACTCAGATAAAATTTTCCGATTAATCGCAATATTATTAATTTTGAGTAAATGGATAAATTCATTATATCTCAGCCCTTCTTTAAGCACTGCGGCTTTAATTTTTGTTTGCCACAATTGACGAAAATTTCGCTTTTTTTGTTTCCGACCAACAAAGGAACGACTCTGGGCGTGAAGTAGCGCTTCTTTAGCCAAGCGCTCTTTTGATTTCCGACCCCATTTATATCCTTTCGCTTCTTTTAAAACCTTTTCTCTCTTTTTATGGCCAACGATTCCTCTTTTAACTCTTGTCATAAAATAATAAATTCAGCGCTTATTTAAATATTATTAAATATTTAAATCCCGCGCCTTTAAATTTTATTTGGTATAAGGAAGGTATTTTTTGATAGCTTTTTCGTCTGTTTTATAAAACGGTTTTACCTTCCTTTTATCTTGATTACTTCGACCTGAAAGTTTAGCTTTAAAATGATTTTGTTTAATAGGCCTGTGTAAGGCTTTTCTACTTTTGCTTAATTTTATTCTTTTTTGAAATGATTTTGTTGTTTTTAACATATTAACCAATAGTAACAATTAAGCCTCGAGGTGAATTTTTGATATCTTGGATAATTTTATAAGGATGTTGGATAGAATTCAAAAAATCTTTCAATTTATTAGTGGCTAAATCTTTATGGGCTTTTTCTCTTCCTCTTAAAACAAGTTCTATTTGAACTTTTAAGCCCTGCTTTAAAAATTCTTCTGTTTGACGTGCTCGCACTTCCATATCGTGTTTTCCAATATTAAATGTCAAACGGATATGTTTAATTTCATCAGTGCGTTCTTTAGCTTTTTGTTTTTTTTCTGTCTTTTCTTGCTGATACAAAAATTTGCCGTAATTGCAAATTTTAACCACCGGCGGATTAGCCGTATTAACAATTTCAACCAAATCCAAATTTTTTGATTGAGCTAA
>DAOSMC010000023.1:0-5793 GCA_035369485.1 Minisyncoccota bacterium
GGGGTTCTTCCGTAGGAACTCCGCTGGAGAAATCCCTCCCTCTCCGCCAAGGATACTTTGACTAATACCAAAAGATTATTTATGATGGGAAGTATAAATTTTCCTTTTTTGATTGCCGCGTTCAGATGAGGCGATGATTTTTATGCCATCTTTTATGAAATTATTATAATTTCAATTTAACTGATTTTGCGCGCAAAATCATCAAAGTTGTCAAACCAGTAGCGTTTGTAAGGATCTCCTATAGACGTTAAACCTCCTTGCGCTGGCTTAAGTAATAATTTTACTCTGATATTAAATTTTTCTTTGATACCATATCTATCGGAGGGAAAAGTTTTATTTTCTTTTGTCCCTTCTACTTCAAATATTTTTGAAAAATAATCTATTTTTTTATTTATATCTGAATAAGCAGTCCCATGTGGGTCAACAAATAATATTAAATAATCGTTTCCTTTTTGTAGCCAAAAAATAAAGTCGGGATGATAATTATCCATTCTGCTTTCCTTATGATTATAGTATGGTATAAATACTTCATCCAGAGTTTGGTCAAGTTTTGAAAACATCCACCAGTCAAATTGCCTAAATACATTATCGGGTTTAGCAAGATAGTCTTCCAATTGCTCAATAAATTTTACTTCGCTATCAACATTAATAATGTGATTAAGGTAGTCAATTATTTCGGTTTCTGAAACTATTACCGGAAGATAGTAATGGTTAGCCAGATACTTGATTTTGATTTTTTTTGAATTGTATTCATATTCTATTTCTTTAACATAATTTTTCTCCAAATTCTGTACCTCTGTAGTGTATTTATCAAGATTTTTATGCTTATCAAATTCTAATTTCAGTTGTTGGAGACGTTTTTCTTTCTCTGGGTAGCTTTTCACCTGCTGTATTTTTGCGGATATTTGATTAAAACCTTCGCCACAAAATCTAACTTTTTCAAAATGCACGATTTCTTTTTCTAACTTCTTAAACTTATCAAACTCTTTGCTCTTTACTCCGAGATAATCAAAAATCCGGTCAAGAATTAACTCCGGCTCATAGAGCGAGTTTCTTTCGCTAAAATCGTAATATCGCTCTTTTTCAGCAAAACTTTCTTTTGCTTTTTCCAAAACCTTAACTTCGCAGTCATACTTAGCCAAAGCAACTTTATCGCCTAAAAATTCATAAAATTGTGATGTTATATCTAAATCTTCGGGGCTGACAGGATATTTTTGCGGGTTTTCTTCTTCAGCAAAAATTCTCTCGGTGGTTTTATAAACAGGTATTAAAAGAATTTTCCCTTCTCTTTCAGGATTGACAATAAATACTTTGCCTAAACTCTTGTCTTGTTTCTCTGCTTTCAGCGTTGCAAATATTTCTTCTAAATTCTTCGCATTTGTCCCAAAGACAAACAAACTTTCAATCGGCAAGATCAAATCTTTCACGTCCTCAAACAACTGATCTTTTACAACTCCGGCATTATATAAGTTTTGAAGCCGTTTCCTTTGGTATTTTTGTGGCTCTATTCTTACGCCTCTACCCACCGATTGCAGAACGAATTTCTTGGCGTCGCTTCCAACCCCGATATTCACAAATAAAAGCAAATTTGGTCGATTAGAGTCCCAACCTTCATAAAAAGAGCGCGAACCCATTAAAATATTTATGTCGGAATCATCGCGATTGATCTGTCTGAAATAACTTTCGTTTTCAAAACTTTCGTTTATCTCGTACCCCTCAAGTTTATCTTTCAGCCAACCAGAAATATCGCCGATTTTGATCAAAGCAAATGGTTTATCGGATGTTGTTAACTTAAAAATTAACTCCTGTCTATTACCAGGGATTTTTAAAACTTCAATTTTGCCCGGTGTGTTTGCGTTCAAAACATATTTTAAAATATCCTTGTAATCCAATTTTGAAACCAAATCAGCGTCTATTACACACTCCAATTCTTCAAATACGAACTTGGCATTATCGCAAAATTCCTGGACAAGTTCCTGTTTTGCTTCATCGAGCAAATCTACCCTAATTTCGTTCTTTGCTATTTTTTCCAATTCTCTAAAAAACAACTCCAAATCAGCATCTTCTACATTTACAGAATTAACCAGGGTCAAAAGAAGCGGGCGATGGTATAAGGAATCGTCAACCTGTCTGATCTTTTCAAAATACTTATTGACATAAGTCAAAAGCAAAAGCGTTTTCAAAACAATTTTCTGTTTTTCAATCGGCGAAAAATCATTCTCATCTCGAAAAGCGCTTATATCTCCAGCCGAAACATAAATATGTTTACCATACCCTTCTTCTACAAACTTTGAAAGATTGAAGTTAAAAACGCAGGTTGCAAAATCCCTCGGGTCGGTAAAGGTGGCGGAGAAATTAAATAAAAATCCGTTTCTTGAAAGTATGGAGTATAAAATCTGCCGCTTGCTGTCTTCTTTGTCGCCTTTGTGAGCTTCATCTAAAAGAATATACCATTTGCCGTCATTATCATAATTTTTGAAATTGACGATTTTTTCTTTGTGTTCATCTGAAATCAAATCGGAGCGGTAATAAAAAACGGTAATTTCGTTTTTGGCAAATGGCAGGGTATTTTCCCGCTTGACGCTTTCGTAATCTCTCAAATTTTTGAGATTTATCTTTGTGTCAAAATTAAAACTGTTAAACTCCTCAACATGATTTTTGAATTGGTCCAAAAGGTCGTCGCGGTGTGCCAAAAATAAAATATCCCTTGCAGGTAATTCTTTTTCGGCAATCAGCTTGCCCAAAAGCTCAATCAATTTAACGATAATCAGTGTCTTGCCCGAACCGGTTGCCATCCAGAAACTCATCCGATTGATAAAATGGGCAAAAGAAATTTTTGAATCTACGGCAGGATAATCTTGGTCATATTCTAAAAGATATTTTATCGTCTTACCTTCGGCTTTTTTCTTTAAATCGTAATCAAAATTCTCTTTAAATTCATTGTTTTGATAAAGTTTAAATAAATCTTGTTTATTTGCATTTTTGTCTTTGAAATAAAGCCATAATCCTATGATCGCATTTTTCAGCGCATCTTGTTGAAAATCAAAAAGTGTTTTGTCTTTTGAAAACGTTACCAAATCAAACCCCTGCCACTTTGTCGGCAGATTTTCAAAAGGGATATTTTTTACAATATTTTGTAAATATTGTTTAATTTGTTTTGATTCTTTTTTCATCTTAATTAGAATAATTCTTCTATTATATCTTCAATTAATCTCAAATACTTATTTAGATAAAAATAATCTGGTTCGCTTTTAATCGCCCTTGTTAATATTTCAAATTCTGGCCTTTCTTTATTGGTTCTATCAAAAATTATTAAACCAATACCAAATTTAAGACAGAGCGATTCTACTCTTTTGATGTCAACTTCACGCGCGTCTTTTGGAATAACTAAATAAACTTTATGGCTAAAAAGTTTATAAGAACAAGCTTGACCAAAGGATGTAATCAATTGATTGATATCTGTTTTTATTTCAGCGCTTATAACTTCAATCGGCGGCTGAATATGACCAATCCCTAAAATTCTGTAAGTTCCAATAACGTCTGGCGTACCCCACCTATCTTGAAATCTATTAACACCTAATGGCACTGCTTTTGTGCATTCTTCTAATTCATTTACTAAATAATCAGCAAATAATTTATAAAAATCTTCTTCCTTAACTTCTTTTATTTCTTCACTTTCCCTGTATTCAACATCTCCATATTCTCTTTCTTTCAAATATTTCTGTAAAATATATAAACCCTTTTCTGGTCTAGCAACATCTTTAACCTCTCCTTTATCAATTCCTTGCTTAAATTCCCAAATAGTTCCGTGAATGGTATTAATTTTCACATCTGGTAGTGCTTCACTGATACCTCTTATTAAATCAGCATATCGAATTCCTTTTGGTGAATTTTCTAAAATTTCTCGTGCTTGTTTTATTATTTTTTCTCGTTGGGTAGACATAATTACTCCCACCAAATTAATGGTTTAATCAATTTATAATCCAAATCTTTTGTGTTGATTTTCAGCCCATCTTCAAACTCTACCTCGCCATCGCTGATTTTTTTAATCCATTTACCGGTAAGATTAGATAATGTTTCGGCAATGTCTATGTTTGAGTAGAGTTTATCTAAATCAACTTTGACTTTATTGTTTTCATAATCTATTTCCAGCGCTTTAAGCATCTTTTCATCTTTTAGAAAGACATATTCCTGATATGGAGTTTTCGAAGGTGAATTAAATAAATCGCTATCCTCATACTTGCAATTTGCCAGTGCTTCTTCGTATTGCTCTAATTCGTAATATTTGAAAAATCCGCCGCCTTGATATTCTTTTACTTCCTTTGAAATTCCTGATTTATCATAAGCCAAAACTTTTTTCATTCGTGGTAAAATCACTGTGTAAAAATGCTCTCCCATCTCCACGCCAAGCCATTTTCTACCAAGTTTGTGGGCTACTGCTGTTGTTGTGCCGGAACCGAGGAAGAAGTCCATTATGAGCGATTGTTCATCATATTCCATTCCCTCAATCACTCTTTTAAGCAATATCTCAGAATTTTCAGTGGCAAAAAAAGTATTGTGGGTTTCGTAACTTTTTATGTCAGTCCAGTTCGTATCCAAAAGTAATTCTGGTTCTTTAAGATATTCAGGCATTCCTTTAACTTCATTATCTTGAGTGTCTTTATATTTTCGGCCATTATTTATTCTTATCCATCCCAACTTTTCATACTCACTAATTTTTTGTTGCGATAATCCCCAATGTTGCCCCTTCGGAGGCAACCAAGGCTTCCCGAAGAAATGTCTAACTTGTAATTCATAGGTTTTTCTTTGACCTGGCATATCCAAAGAAATCCACTTACGATCTTCTTCACTAATTTTTAGTTTTGCGCCCTTAAAAGCTATCTTGTTTAAATCTTTTGCATAGAAGAAAATTGAATCGATGCCTGTCAAGTATTGATTAGTCAGCCCTTTCGGCACATATCCCCTTTTAACAAAAATCTCGTTTCTGAAATTTCCCTTACCAAAAATTTCATCCATTAAATATCTAACTATCCAATTTCCATTATAATCGCATCTTACAAAAATGCTTCCTTTTTCATTCAGCCAATCTTTAGCAATCTTCAATCGGTTTTCTAAAAGTGTAGCCCAGTTGGCGTTTTTATAATTTGTTCGGTATAAAAACTGATCTGATGAATCTAAATTAAACGGCGGATCAATGTAAATCGTCTGCACTTTTTCTTTGAATTTCGGTAGGATTGTATTTAATGCCTGATAGTTTTCACTCTTTATCAGCCAGCCGTCCAAAGACTTGTCTAAATCTTCAAACTGACTCAAAATCTCAAGCTCTAAATCCTTGAAATATTTGGTATCAATCGGCAAATGTTGATATTTTTCTGATAAATGCTTACTCATTAAATCGGATGTAAAAATGTCAATTACTTTGAAGCTTTCATCTACAATACCAAGTTCTTGCCACTCTTTAATTTGTTCATTTATATTTTTATGCTTTAAAATTTTTTCTACTAATGATATATCTTTAATTCTATCCAGTGTAATCACATAGTTTGAATTTTTGACAAACTTCGGTTTGTTCCAGATTTTTACCAGTTCATCTTCAAACTGCGAAATAAAATCAATAATCTTAAAAGCAATGTCTTTTAGGATTTGCAACTCGTTGACTCTATCGGCACTCCACTCTTTAGCTCCCTCCCAAAAATACTGATAACTCCAGAGTTTAAACTGTTCCTGTAAAAACGCTTTGGCGTTTTTGTTAATAAAGAAATCAACCTCGCTTTGCTTTTCAAAAACCCTGAA
>DAOSMC010000024.1:0-5475 GCA_035369485.1 Minisyncoccota bacterium
GTTGAGGATGCTGCTTTGATTTTAGAAACCATTGCTGGCAAAGATTCTCATGATGAAACAAGCGAAAATTTTCAATTTCAAGCCCAATCAATTTATGAGCGAAAAGATCTGAAAGGAATAAAAATTGGTTTAGTTAAAGAAATCGAAAGCAATTCGTTTGAAAAAGATTTAGCCATAAGTTATCAAAAAAGTTTGGATTGCTTAAAGCAATTGGGCGCGGCGATAGAAGAAATTTCTATTCCGCATATTTCTTTGAGTTTGCCTTGTTATTATGTTTTGATGCCAGCGGAGGTTAGTAGTAATTTAGCCCGCTTTGATGGCTTGAGATATTCATCATCAGAGAAAACCGGCTCTTTAAAAGATATTTATTTTGAAACGCGCGGTGAATATTTTGGCACCGAGACGAAAAGAAGAATTATTTTGGGTACTTTTGTTTTGTCGAGCGGATATTATGATGCTTATTATTTAAAAGCGCGTCTCGTCCAAGCTTTAATTAAAAAAGAATTTGGAGAAGCTTTTAAAAAAGTTGATTTGTTAGTTTGGCCTACTACTCCTACTCCAGCTTTTAAATTTAACGAAAAATTAAATGATCCATTAGCTATGTATTTATCCGATATATTTACCGTGCCCGCCAATATCGCTGGCATACCGGCCGTCTCTTTACCAATTTATGGCGAAGGTCAATTGCCCTATGGTTTGCAATTCCTTGCATCCCATTTTCAAGAAGTTAAAATGTTAAATGTCGCTTATTTATTTGAACAAGCTTCAAACTATGGAAAATTTTTATAATACTTTAAATTATTTTTTAGATCAGATTGATCATTTTTTTAGTTTGCCAATTGTCAATAAAATAAAATACATTGTTTTATTTTTAACCTTGATTTTAATTGTGATCTGGGTAATTTTATTAATTAGAACTAATAAAATTAAGGATCAAGTTGAAAAATATAAAACTTTTTGGATGGGTCGGAAACACGAAAAAAAACATTCTGTAGCGGTCTGGCGCAATATTGAGCATTTGATGTCTGCGGGCGATAAGGAATCATTAAAACAAGCCTTTCTTTTAATGAACGAATTACTCACCGAAGTTTTAAATAGGATTGTTTCGTCGGGTGATAATTTAATTGATAAGGTTAAGAATTTAAAAATTGCTGAGATAAGCGAATCAGATAAAGCAAAATTATTAGTTGGCGTTTATGTTTATGACAAAATTAAAAATGATCCAACTTTTAATTTAGAATCAAATGAGATAGAATTCTTTTTTAAACTCTATCGGCAAATTTTCGTTCAACTCGAACTTTTAGAAGAATAATATGGTTAATAAAGCTAATAAAAAGGAAAAAAATAACAAAAAAGAGGATTTAAACGGCTTTTCTGTTCAATTGAAATCAGAGACGAAAAAAACAATAGTGGGTATTATTTGTTTTGGTTTGGCGATTTTATTTGTTTTAAGTTTTTTCCGTTTAGCAGGGCCTTTCGGATATTTTCTTTACGATACGTTATATTATCTTTTTGGATGGGTTTATTTTTTTCTGCCGATTATTCTGGTTGGCGCTGGTATTATCTTTATTAGTTCTTTTCGCAGGCATCTTTATTTATCAACTATTATTGGTCTGCTTTTGATTACTATTGGTCTTTTGGGCATTTCCGATCTAATTAAACCACTTTCTGCTGGTTTATTTGGCGAAGGGATTGGTGTCCTGGAGCAGGTTTTTGGATTTTGGGGAGGCATTGTTTTTTGTTTGGTGGTATTAGTGGTGGGGTTAGTGGTGGCATTTGAGTGGTCTATTAAATTGAAGAGAGAAGAATTAAAAATAGTAGATAAAATATCAAAAGGAATGATGCCGGTGGAGCCGGTGAAGAACGTGACTATTAAGACGGGCGAATCAGAAGAGAAAAAAAATGAATCTAAAACAAAATTAGCAAATGTTATAAAGGAGGAATTGGATAAAGCAGAAAAACGCAAAGCAGAAAAAAATAATAATTTTAAAAAAGAGACATTTATTAGTAAATGGAATTTTCCATCACTGGATCTATTGGAACGAGAGAGTGGTCAGCCAACCAGCGGAGATATTAAAGCCAATGTAAACATTATTAAAAGAACCTTAGCGAATTTTGGAATTCCAGTTGAAATGGGTGAGGTATATGTAGGGCCGACAGTGACGCGTTATACTTTGAAGCCAGCTGAAGGCGTTAAGTTGGCAAGAATTGTCGCTCTGCAAAATGATCTTTCTTTGGCTTTAGCTGCCCATCCTATTCGAATTGAAGCGCCAATTCCTGGCCAATCACTTGTTGGTATCGAAGTGCCCAACAAACAAAAATTAATAGTTCGCTTACGGAATTTTGTTGAATCGGATCGTTTTTTAGATAGTGATTTACTAGTTTTTCCTTTAGGTCGAGATGTTGCGGGAGAAGCAGTCTTTGTTGATTTAGCCAAGATGCCGCATTTATTGGTTGCTGGAAGCACAGGTTCTGGAAAATCAATCACCATTCATTCGCTCATCTGTAGTCTTTTATACAAAAACACACCTGAAACGCTCAGATTCCTTTTAATTGATCCCAAAAGAGTAGAGCTGTCTGTTTATAATCGTCTGCCTCATCTTATCTCTGATGTTATTACTAATCCTAAAAAAACTATTTTAGCTCTTAGATGGGCAGTTAACGAAATGGATGAGCGTTATAATCAATTGTTGGCTAGTGATGTGCGCGACATTAATGGCTATAATCAAAAGATGATGAAACAAAACAAACCCCTGATGCCTTATTTGGTGATTATCATTGATGAATTGGCTGATTTAATGGTGGCTTATGGCAGGGAAATTGAAGCGGCTATCGTTCGTTTGGCTCAAATGGCGCGAGCCACTGGTATTCATCTCGTTGTTTCTACGCAGCGACCTTCAGTAGAAGTAGTGACAGGATTAATCAAAGCTAATATTACTTCGCGCATTGCTCTGCAGGTGGCCAGCCAAGTTGATTCACGAACTATTTTAGATATGGCAGGAGCGGAACGGCTATTGGGTCGAGGCGATATGCTTTATTTAGCTGGTGATACCTTTAAGCCAAAGCGTATTCAAGGTATTTTCATTTCTGAAAGTGAAGTGCAAAAAATAGTGAAATATATTATTGAAAACAATAACAATTATGAAGAAACAATAGAAGAATCAATGGATTTTGAAAAAGAATTAGAGAAACAAATGCAGGAAATTTCTTTAAACGAAAGTGTTGGAAGTGATTTTGAGATGGATGAGCTTTATCCCGAAGCTTATAAATTGGTAGTGAGTAGCGGCAAGGCATCGGCTTCGTTTTTACAGCGACGATTGCGCGTTGGTTATGCGCGCGCTGCTCGTTTATTAGATCTTTTAGAAGAGCGAGGAGTGATTGGTCCTGGCGAAGGAGCTAAACCGAGAGAAGTTTTAATTAAGTCGGATACTAATGCGGCTGATATTTCAGAGGAAGAATATAAAGATGAAATTGACGCGAGTGATGAGACTAATGAAGAAGTCGAAGAGTAATTAATAAAATGATTTACTAATAATTTAATGTTTGGAGAATTTTTATCCCAAAAAATGGAAGAGAAAAATTTTGGCGTTGATGATCTCGCTCGATTAACGGGCATTCCAGAGCATTACATCAGCGCTTTAATAGAAGAAAATTTCTCTCATTTACCTGCTCATGTCTTTACAAGGGGTTATTTAAAAAAAATTGCTGCAGTGATAGACACTGACGAAGAAGAATTGTGGCAATTTTATTTAAAGGAATATAACAACTTGATGCCACCACCAGTAGATATGCTACCAACTAATCGTTTTGAATCAAAAGGCAAAACGATTGCAGAAATATTGAGAGCTTTGCGCTATGTCCCCATCTGGGCTATTATTATTACCGCAATAGGCTTTGTTCTTTTTCAAAGTAAAAATCTTTTTGGCGAACCTCATTTACAAGTTAATAATCCGGTTTTTGAAAACATAGAAACAGCAGACAATCCATTTATCATTGAAGGCGAAGGTCAGCCGCATACCTATATTCTACTTAATGGAAAAGAAATTTATCTGAGTGATGATGGCAAATTTTCTGAACCGATTCAATTGAAACCCGGATTAAATGAAATAATTGTCGAAGCTACGAATCGACTAGGCAAGAAAAAAACAATTACGAGAAATATTTATTTTGAGTCTACGACAACAGCACCAAGCGCTTCTCCTAACGTTTCGGATTAGATTAATTAGGAATGTTATCGTGCGGGTTAGATATAAGACGGGCTGGCAAATTTTCTTTGAAAATTTGCCAGCCTTTTATTGACATTTCCGTCTATAATTTTAAACTAAAAATAGCAAATTAATATATTAGAAGGAGGAAAAAATGGAACTTTCTTGTTTTATCGGTGATGAAGTTTTTAGAACAGAAGATAAATTGAGCCAATATCTGCTAGGGACAGATATTTTAGTAGGCCCTCGTTCAGCCATTTTTCCACCGACTCATTTGGAAGGTGAAATTCGGATTGGAGCAGAAAATACCATCCGAGCTTCTTATTTAAGAAATGTTAAAACCGAAGAAGAATGTCAAATTCATTATGCTCAAATTTTTGAAAGCGAATTAAGCAATGATGTTAAGGTAGAAAATGCCATTATGAAAGAGAGTAAGCTTGGCGCTAAAACATATGTAGGACCAGGCGCTTCTCTTAATCGGGTGATTACTGAAGAACGAGTAAAAATCCCCCATGTTTCTTATTTGAGCGATCTTAAAATTAACGCTCAAACTAATATTGCTGCCGGTGTCATTACTTGTAATTTTGATGGAGTAGAAAAATATAGTTCTGTTGTAGGAAAAAAATGTTTTATTGGTGTAGGTGTTCATTTGATAGCGCCTTGCAACTTAGAAGATGAAGTGTTTGTAAGTGAAGGAGTTAGTATTTTCCCCCATACCAAAATTAAGCAGCATTCTTTAGTGACTGGATCAGGCAAACAGTATAAAGTTCACGAAAATCGCTGTTTTTATGTACAAAGTGTGGGATGGATCATTACTCTTTCAAGCGTCAATCCAGATCTGTTTCAACCTATTCAGAAGAAGATTTTTGAATGGAAAGATTTTTTGAAAAATCAGACATTATTTGATATTAAAAAATGGTTTTTGGCAACGAATGCGAATTTGGATTTTCAAAAACCGATTGATTATTTAAGAGATCCAGATGAGAAGAAAATGGAAAAATTAATTAAATTAATAGAACAAAAAATTAAATCCTCAACTATAAGTTGAGGATTTTTTATTTAAGACCTATTTTTGGCGGATGTGAGTGCGGATTATATAATCCGCACTCACAGCCGCACCAACACCGAAAGCAATTTGATTTTTCCAAAGAAAAAGTTAAAATAAAACAAAAGAATGCTATTTTCAAAAATTGGGCCTGTAGCTTAGCTGGTAGAGCGCCTCGATGGCATCGAGGAGGTCAGGGGTTCGAGTCCCCTCAGGTCCACTATA
>DAOSMC010000025.1:0-5405 GCA_035369485.1 Minisyncoccota bacterium
TCCAGACAATAAGCCAATTTGTTTTGAGGATTAATATTAAAATTGGCAAAACTATTAATCCCTTGCCTCTGAATTTGGTCGCTTTTATGATCAGAGGCGCTCATAAAAGCCTAGCTCAATAATTTGACACCCTTCTAGCGTATTGAGCATCAGCTAGTCGGATGCCGGCTTAAGCTAAAGCGAAAGCCAGATTGGAATTTGAATTGGCAATTTTTGTTGCCCGATGATTAACGAGGTAACGGTTCCTCGATCTGACTCGAAAATATTTTTTCGCTTCGAGGCCAATCATCCCCGAATTAATAATTTTTAAGCTTCCTTTCTAATTCCCTCTGCGTCTCTCTTTTTCTAATAAGCTCTCTTTTGTCAATTTTTTTTCTACTTCTTACCAATCCTAATTCTAACTTAATTTTATTTTTTTTCAAGTAAACCGTCAGAGGAATAAGCATTAAACGTTCGGCTTTCATTTTACCCCTTAAATAATCAATTTCTTTCTGATGCAAAAGCAATTTGCGACTGCGATCCGGCTTATAATTTGCTGGTGCATTAGCAGGTTGCCAGGCCGGGATAAAAGCATTAATTAAATACAACTCATTGCCGTAAAATTGAACAATAGCCCCGTCTAAAGAAACATTGCCTGCCTTTATTGACTTAACTTCGCAACCCAAAAGTTGAATACCTGCTTCAAATTTTTCTAAAATTTCATAATTAAATTGGGCTTTTCGATTTTTTACTAAAATTTGCATATTATTCTCCTTTAATAACTGCTAATGGTATTAGTTTGGCTACCTTAATTGACAATCCACTTTGATCAACAACATTAACGACTTCATCAATATCTTTATATGCCTCAGGCGCTTCTTCTGCCAATCCTCTTAAACTATTACATTCCACAAGAACACCTTTTTGTTTCAGATTATTAAGAATTTCTTGAACAGATAAATTTTTAGTAGCGGAGGCGCGCGACATACGTCGACCAGCGCCATGACAAGTTGAATGCCATGTCTCTTTGCTTTTTTCTACTCCCACTAAAACGTACGAGGCAGTTCCCATGCTGCCAGGGATAAGCACGGGTTGCCCGCAAGATTGATATTCTTCAGAAATTTCCGGATGATGAGCAGGAAAAGCGCGTGTCGCTCCCTTACGATGAACAATAAGAGTTTCCCTCTGACCGTTAACCTCATACTCTTCCAACTTTGCAATATTATGAGCTACGTCATAAAGAATTTTAAGGTTACTACCTTTGCCTAAAATTTTTTCCCACGCCTGTCGAACATAGAAACTTATCATTTGACGATTCGCCCAAGCAAAATTAGCTGCTGCGGCCATAGCTTGAAAATAGTTCTGGCCTTCATCGCTATTAAAAGGAGCACATGCCAATTCCCGATCAGGCAAATTAATCTTATATTTTGACATTGCCCGCATCATAATCTGAATATAATCGGTAGCCACTTGATGACCTAGGCCTCGCGAGCCTGTATGAATCATTATCACAATTTGATTTGGAAAAAGATTGAATTGTTTAGCAACTTCCTTATCAAAAATTTCTACCACTTTTTGAATTTCTAAAAAATGGTTGCCGCTACCGAGCGTACCTACTTGATCACCTCCTCGATTTTTAGCGCGATTAGAAACAACACGAGCGTCAGCCATTTCTAAGCAACCTCCTGATTCGCAATATTTTAAATCATCTACCTCGCCATAACCATTTTGCACCAATTCTCTTGCTCCACTATTTAATATCTTGTCTAAATCAATTCGATTAATACTTCTTTTGTGCCCTCTGCCCAAACCTGAAGGAACGCTCATGGCAATTTCCTCAGCTAAACGTTTCAAATAAGGATTAAGCTCTGTTTCGGTATAAGAAGATAACAAAATTCTCATCCCACAATTAATATCGTAACCTACTCCACCTGGTGAAATTATGCCATCATTGGCTCTAATACCCGCTACGCCACCAATGGGAAAGCCGTAGCCTTCATGAATATCTGGCATAGCTAAACTATAGTTTGCAATGCCCGGAAGAGTAGTAATGTTTACTAATTGATTAAGGGAACGATCATGAAAAATTTCTTCCAACATTTTTTCAGAAACATAAACACGCGCTGGCACGCGCATATCCGATCGAAATTCTTTAGGAATTTCCCAGAGATAATCGTTTATTTTTACCAAATCTTTTTTCTCCATAAAATTTTGAGTTACAATTAAATTATAATAACAATAAATTCAAATCTCAAATCTGCGAGTAGTCATTTGTGCGGAAAAATTTCGTTGCCAATAGGCGGACGAAGGGGGCGGCGGCGATTTTTGTAAAAAAATCGCCGCCGCGAGACATTTTCCAACTCTATAAATCTATAAAAATTATTATTAACTGCCGGATTTTTCTTGCGTTATTTCTAATTTGCGATATTTAGGCGTAACCCAAAATCCCATATATTTTTTCAAAAGTAATCGCGTTTGGGCATCAAGAGCAGGAATGCTGCCAAAGAAGATCAAATTAATTGGTGTCAAAATCCATTGTAAAACAAATAATAAATAACGCCATTTTCCATAATAAGGTGGCCGCGGCGGCAAAAACCAGAAATTTAGTACAGCGCAGGTGATAATGCCGATATTAGCTACGGTCAAAACATACGAAGTCATTTTGGGTAAATAGAAAGACAGGATATTAAAACTAAATTTCGGCCCGCCCAAAACAATTGGCAACCAACCGAGAAAGAAGATTAAAATACTTGTTACTGCCCAACTGTAAAAGCCATCAAAAAGAAAAAATCCGTAAATGAGTTTCTTTTTGAAAGGAATTCTTTTGTTTTTAATAAAGCCAAAGAAAGTGTAAGCGATATCAAGCGCGCCGTAAGCCCAGCGTCGCTGCTGTTTGTATTGATTAACCATTGTTTTGCTGAAACTCACATCAACATTGGCATCCATTGATACTGGATAAAATAACGGCACCACTTCCCAATCGCCATTATAATACAGAAAACACTGCCAAAAAATTCGCGAATCTTCAGAAACTACATTCGTTTGCCAAAAATCTACATCAACCAAAGCTTTAAATGGCATTGAGTGAGAAGAAAAAGTCGTCATTTTCTCTGGTCTTGATTGTTGAATAAGTTGAAAGAATGTTGAAGAAAAAGAAATCACTCGAGCTAATGCCGGCGCTTCCCAAATATTATTAGTAAATAGAGGTACGGGTTGATAGCTTGAACGCAAAGGATTTTTAGCCGTGAGAAAATGGTAAGTTAGACAACCAAAATAATCGCTAGGAACAACAGTATCAATATCAAATGTGGAAACTAAAATATGTTCATAGGGAATATTTAACTGATCAATAATGAGTTTTTTAACTTGTCGAGCTGCCCAAGTTTCGTTAGCACCTTTTCCAGCTATCTCACCTTCAATATCTTTAGGATGAACCGTAATTAAAAAATGTTTGAAATTCCTGCCATATTCTTTTTTAACTTTATCAATTGTTGATTGAATTTTATCTTGAGCACGTTCCTCTGTGGCTAAAACTACTATAAATCGATCTAAAGGATAGTTCGCAGAACTTAATGCTTCAAAAGTAGAAGAAACAATGGCATAAGATTCATCAACCATCGGAAAGATTACTAAATGATAAATATCTCTCCAGTCATTGATGTTAATATTATAGCTTTCCTTTGATAGGTTTTTTAACTCTGTTAACCAATTTTTCTTTAAATGCTCTCTAACTTTTTTAAAACTATAAGCTGCATGCCAACTAAAATATGTAGTTTTAATAAGCCAATAAGTGTCAAAAACAATAATAAAAATAGCCGCTACGACCGGCCACTGCCAAGAAACTATAACCATTAAAATCAATGTGAGCCAGGAGCAAAGACCTGGCAACATTTCAAAAAAACGAAAAATCCGACGCTCTTTGCGATTATCGAGTTCATCTGCTTTTCCTACTTTAAGATAATAATACTGGTTCCCCATAAGTCGGCGATTAAAAGTGCGCCTGGCGCGACTTGAACGCGCAATCTTCGGCTCCGGAGGCCGACGCTTTATCCATTAAGCTACAGGCGCACTTTTAATCATCGTTTCAATAATAGTTTACCTCTGATTTGCTTAGAAACAATACCACTATCGAACAGCTGGTTCAAGTAATCGAAAAGTGATTTCGGATCTAGTAGTATCGAGCTCTGCTTGAATACCCAAAGGAATAGTCATTGGATAGTAAATATCACCAAAATCTACATTTGTAATGATAGGAATTTTATAAGGTTTAAATAATTCTTTGATGATGGTATTTAAAGTAAAAAACTTCGGCCGGGTAAATTTTTGCTGGATCTCTTTATCAGCTGATCCAACTGTAACATTAATCATTTTACCAAAAATAATTCCTTGAGCACCTCCTTCGGCAAAAATTCCCGCATTGATCAAACGCGTTAAAGCACCTTCTACATCTTCTGAAAAATCATCATGTTCTTCAAAAAATAAAATACTGTTGGAAATATCAGGAAAATAACGCGTACCCAAAAGATTGGCAAAACTAACCAAATTGCCACCTAATAATTTACCATGAACATGACCGGATTTTAAGATTTGCCATTTACTACGTCGCAAAAACGTTGTTCCTCCTTCAGAACAAATATTTTGGAAAGATTTAATCGTATAACTATTAGCCTTCATAAAAAAATGCTCAATGTTAAAACCATGAAAAGTTACGATGCGACTCCGACGATAAATTGCGTTAAGCAGTGTAGTGCCATCGGAAAAACCAATTAATACTTTAGGGTTGTGGCGAATTAATTTATAATCTAATAACGGAAGAACTTGATTTGCCAAAAACCCTCCGACACTCATAAAAATGCCTTTGATATCTTTGCGAGCAAAAGCTTCATTTAAATCAGCTGCTCTTTCAGCCGGAGTCCCCGCTTTATACATTCCATAAACAGTATTCACGTGTTTGGAAGTTTCAACGCGAAAACCAAGGCTTTCTAAAGTTTTAAGTCCTCTCTTAAAATATTTCGGATTAGTAATCGGCTGAGAAGGCGAAACAACAATAACCTTATCGCCCTTTTTAAGCCTACGTGGTTTTAATATCGGTTGATTTTTTAAACTAATAATTGGGCTCATGGTAATAAATAATAAAAAAGGCTGCTATCAGCTCTTTTCCCGTTTTGTTGAATTATACTCAAAAATTGATTTTAAGCAAGAAAGACAATAAAAAATCCTGCTATTGTAAGCAAATGAAAAAAGTGCATAAAATATACGCAAAATTGCTCTGTCGTGCTAATTTTTTTATTCGTTTTGACTTGCTCTGTCTATTTGCCAAGAAATAAAAGACCGGGAGTCTCATACATATATCAGTAATTTACTTATTTGATTGAATCATTTTTAGTGGGCGCACTAGGGATCGAACCTAGGACCTGTTGTTTATA
>DAOSMC010000026.1:0-5089 GCA_035369485.1 Minisyncoccota bacterium
GTCGAATTATACTATAACTTCTATAATCCTGAAAAACAGGAAAGAAAAAATCTAGCAATTGCATCAGAATTAGACGAAGAATACGAAAATAATTCTTAATTTAAAAATATGGCTAATTTTCCTTTTTTTCAAAAAAATAATGAAAATATTAACATTCCCCAAGTTTCCAAAACTGGCCCTCAGACAATAGCGGAAATTTTAACGCCGCCTGCTTTGGAAATAGAATCGAATTATCTACGCCTTGGTGATTTGTACGTTAAGACTTTTTATATTATTTCTTATCCGCGTTATCTTACGACAGGTTGGTTTTCGCCTATTTTGAACATTGATCAAACGGTGGACATTTCGGTTTTTATTCATCCGATTGATAGTGGCACTGCTTTAAAAAAATTACGACGGAAAGTAGCTCAAGTAGAAGCGCAAATTATGGAAAAAGAAGAAAAGGGAGTAGTAAGAGATCCTATTTTAGAGACAGCTTATCAAGATTTAGAAAATTTGCGCGATGCTTTACAACAAGCAAGAGAAAAATTATTTGAAGTGGGTGTTTATATTGCTATTTATGCTTCTAATCTTCAAGAATTAACCACAATTGAGCAAAAAGTGATCAATTTTTTAGAAGGCCGAATGGTTTATATCAAACCCGCTCTTTTTCAACAAGCTGAAGGGTTGCAATCTTGTATTCCTTTAAATCTTGACCTCTTAAGCGTTCATTCAACGCTAAATTCATCGCCTGTTTCAACAATTTTTCCCTTTATTTCTTTGGATTTAACTTCTGACAAAGGAGTGCTTTATGGCATTAATCGGCACAATAATAGTTTAATTATTTTTGATCGTTTTTCTTTAGAAAACGGCAATATGGTTATTTTTGCCAAAGCGGGCGGTGGTAAATCGTATTTTTGTAAATTAGAAGTTCTACGTTCTTTAATGATGGGTACGGATATTATTATTATTGATCCAGAAAAAGAGTATGAGCATTTAGCCGAAACCGTAGGTGGATCTTTTATTAATATTTCTTTAACATCCGAACATCATATTAATCCTTTTGATTTACCGCCGGCGCGGGTTGATGAGTCGCCGGCTGAAGTATTGAAATCAAACATTCTAAATTTAACCGGATTGTTAAGAGTAATGCTCGGAGACTTAACCGCCGAACAGGTTGGAATTTTAGATCGGGCGCTTTCCGAAACATATGCTTCAAGAGATATTACGCCAGAGAGCGATTTTTCTAAACTGACGCCACCTCTTATGGAAGATTTGCAATCGGTTTTAGAGAATATGGAAGGTGGCGCAGAATTGGCCGACAGACTATATAAATTTACGCGAGGTACTTTTGCTGGATTTTTAAATCAGCCTACCAATATTGATATCAATAATCGTTTAGTCGTTTTTGGAATTAGAGATTTAGAAGACGAGTTGAGGCCTATCGCGATGTATATAGTTTTAAACTTTATTTGGAATATTATTCGCGCGCAGATGAAAAAGAGAATTTTGGTGGTTGACGAGGCGTGGTGGATGATGAAATATCCAGCAGGCGCTGATTTTCTTTTCGGTTTAGTAAAAAGATGCAGAAAATATTTTATGGGTGTGACGACCATTACTCAAGATGTGGAGGATTTTATTCGTTCACCACAAGGAAAGCCAATTATTACCAATTCAGCCTTACAATTACTTTTGAAACAATCCCCTGCTTCTATTGAAGTAGTAGGCGAGACGTTTAACTTAACCGAAGCCGAAAAGCAACTTCTTTTAGAATCAAACGTAGGAGAAGGCATCTTTTTTGCTGGTTCAAAACATGTGGCTATCAAAATCATCGCTTCTTACGCCGAAGATCAAATTATTACAACTAATCCAATGGAAATGATGGAAATCGAAAAAGCAAAAAAGGAGTTTGATCAAAGTCTAAAATAATTGCTTCTTGTTTAAATAAATTTTATAATATGAATGAGAAGGAAAATTTACAATTAAATCAAGATGAAATGATAGATGATGAACTGCTAGATGAGGAAGGGGGTGAGGGAGAGGGAGAAACGAAATCAAGGTCTAAAATTTCTTTAATTGAATTGCTGATTTTTCCACTGCCTTTTGCAATTATTGCTGACCTCGCTGATTTTATTAGCTGGAGTGGCGTGGGGACATTAATTAGCTGGGTTTTGGATATTGTGACAGCTGGAGGATTAGGGTTGTGGTTATTTCTTAAAGGGGCACGCGGTGAATATATGGTTGTAACAGGGCTAATTGAAATGATACCTTTTGTTGACTTTTTACCATTAAAAACAACAGTTTTGATTTGGCTGTATGTAAAGCAAAAAAATCCCGCGTTAGGCAAAATAACCGAAACAATGGGAAAAGCAAGTGTTAAAAAATCAAGTTAATATGAAAAATAAAAAACTTCTTTTGATAATATTTTTATTCGGTTTGATCTTTGTTGCAAAGGATCTTGTTTTGGCTGCTGAAAAAACTCCTCAAAGTTTTTTATATCTAACATGGGAATCAGATGGGATGGCGCCTTTAACTTATAAAGCAAAAGCCATGCCTGCAGAATTCGCGATGATCAAAGTTTCTGTTCAACCTTTAATATATTCTAAAGGCAGTTATTTAAATTCGGATAACTGGAATTATCAATGGTTTGTAAATGAAGAGCTTATTAATCAAGGGGTGGGATTAAAGGAAGTGCGGTTTATTGCCAAAGATTATACACGCGCAGACTATGAAGTAACGGTGAGAGTGTTTTCCACTGTTTCTGAAACTCCATTTATTAAAACCGCAACGATTAATTTAGTGAAACCACTCGTTTATTTAAAGCCCGTGAACGAAAAGTCCATTGCTCTTAATTCGTATAATACCTCAGAAAATCTTGTTGAATTAGAAGCGGTGCCATTCTTTTTTGGCAGCTACGGTTTAAATCAACTTCATTATAGCTGGGCGATTAATGGTTACCCTATTGCTGATTTTGATAATGAAAAAAGCATTATGGTGCCTAATATTGGTGAAGAGAATCCTTTTTCAACTAATATCAAATTAACAGTAGAGGATCAAAGAGATGTGATTTTAAGAGCCGAGTCGGCGCTTAATATTAATTTTATCAAATGAAAAAATCTTTAGCCTTTATTTTTCTGTTCGTTTCATTTTTAGCCGTTCCCACAGCATTAATTTTTGCTCAATCAACCTCTTCTACTTCCACGGGGTCTTTACTGGGTCCTAAGGAGGGGCAAGGAGGGTGTATGGAAATTGAGTTGCCATATATTCCTCGATGTGGTGCTACTCCAGCCTCCTATTTGTCTGGATTATATCGATTGGCTTTGGTTTTGGGAGTTTTGGCTGCTTTGATTATGATTGTGATAGCCGGAATTACTTATGCCACGAGTGGTGATAATGCGAGCAAACAGAAAGAAGCGCGAGGTCAAATTAAGGATGCGATTATTGGTATGGTGATTCTTTTTGCTTCGGTATTAATTCTTAATACTGTCAATCCAGCTCTTGTAAGTATGCGTTTGCCGAATATTCAGCCTCCTTCAACTCCTGCGCCTACGTCGACTTCAACGTCTTCAGAGCCTTCAGATTCTGGTTCTCTGAAGGATAGATGGAAGAGAGCTGTAGCTGAAGCTTCCGTTGTAGAATGTATGATGGGAAGTGGTACGAGCGGGAAGGGCGGTTGCGTGGATAGAGCTTGTAGTCAGTTCAAGGACAACACAAAATTTCAGTTGTGCTCTAAAGCCTGTCAGATCTATTGCGAGCAGAAATATCATATTCATATTAGGGAATAACTATGAAAAAAAACGTTATTATCACTATTATTATCATTATTGCCATTGCGCTTATTGCTGCGGCATTTTACTGGTTTTATCTTAAGCCGCAAACGCAAATTGAGGAAGGCATTCTGCCTGAAGGCGGAGGAATTTTGCCAACCATAAGCGTTTCGCCTTCGCCAACAGGGCAACAAGGATCTGTAGAAACCGGCGGCGTTGCTCAACCTATTTTAAAAGCGCTGATTAATAAAGATATTTTAGCTTTTTGGCCAAGCGCCACTTCGTCTTTGCAATACCTCAGCCAAGAAGGATTGTTTGAAATTAATTATTCAGAATTTCCTATTAAGGAAGAAAAAAAGGATTTAGGAGTTAATTTTTCTAATATTTTGTCTGTTGACCCTTCAGCTAAAGGGAAAGTTTTAATTAAATATGTAGCCACAGGAGCGACAAAACCGGCTTATAGTATTTTAGATATTAAAACTGGAGAAATAAAAAACTTGGATACCTATATTCAAAGCGCTGCTTGGTCACCTGATGGCGAAACCCTCATTTACTACTATTCTAATAGCCCGCTTTATTATCAGGAGAATTTTAAAGAATCAAGCTATCTAGCTCAATTAGATAAAAACTTAGCCAATCGCAAAATTTTAATGAATTTTAAAGCAGCCAGCGATATTAATTTATTATGGCCAGCGACTAATACTGTTTATATTTTGCAAAAACCGAGTGGATTAGCTGAATCAACTATTTTAACGTTTGATGTAAAAAATAAAGTTTTTGCGCCTTTTGTTAGTGGCAATGGGTTAATGCTTCAATGGGATAAACAGGGCAAATATGGCTTGCTTTTTAGCGTTGAACCGAATACGCAAAAGCCAAAATTAGAATTGATTAATAGCGATGGAATGGTTTTGGCAGAAATTCCCAATGTTACTTTGCCGGAGAAATGTGTTTTTGCCGGAAGTAAACCGGTAGTTTATTGCAGCATCTTTGTTAATCCTACCTTTAGAAGCATTTGGCCTGATGTTTATTATATTGGTACGGTTTCTTTTGATGAGATGATTTACGAAATTGATTTAGAAACGATGGAAGCTAAATTATTGAATAATACAATTTTTAAAGTTGAAAATATTAAAATTAGCCCAGATGATAAATACTTATTATTTTTTGATGATAAAACCAGAACCCTTTATAGTTTAAGCCTACCGAATATGGAAGAACAACCAGCATCCTCAACAACACCGACTCCATATTCAACGACTACTAATTCAGTTAGCCCCACTCCCTAACCGTTTATTCAATAGAAATTTACTTTGTATTTTATTTTCAGCCAAAAATTGCCTCTT
>DAOSMC010000027.1:0-2075 GCA_035369485.1 Minisyncoccota bacterium
CCTACCGGCAGGCAGGTACCAATTGAGTTACGGGGGGATTATTAAAATTATAAATTAAAAGGCAATTAAAAAATTCTCTCGAAAATTTTTGGCATTAATTCTAATGTTTGAATAATGCCTTTAATCTATAATTTAATTTTAATCTTATTCTTTTTTTACAAAAATTCAAGAATTTTGGGAAGAAAAATAATTAGACCTATTATCAGAGCTGTAATCGACGCTACCAAAACTGCACCAGCAGATAAATCTTTAATTTTCCCAGCCAAAGGATTAATTTCGGGCCTTAAATAATCCAAACTCAATTCCCAAGCAGTATTAATAATTTCCAAAGCTAACACAAATCCAACACTTAAAATTAAAAGCACCCATTCCAACAGCGAAATATGTAATCCAAAACCGAGTCCAATCGCCAACAGTGCTAAAACTAGCATAATCCGAAAACTTTGCCCACGCCAAGCTTCTTTTATTCCTGCCCACGCATAAGATACGCTTTTGATAAATTTTTTTATCATAATTTATTATTTATTTCCAGTTATTAAACCACATGCGCGCCTCGAATTGATTATCCGTTAAAGGCAGGCCATAACTTAAAGGTGCAAAATAAATAAAAGATTGAATAATCACCAAAAAAATTAAAACCAAAACCACGGGTTTATTTTTGAAAAAGAACCACAAAATAAATCCACTCATTAAAGTCATAAAAATAAAAGATGGAAAATAATGATAAAGAAAAGCAGGCCGTGTTATCAAAACGTAAGGCAAAAGATTAAAAATATAGCCGATCATTAAAACTAACAGCGGCTCAAAATAAATGGTTTTCTTTTTGAAGCGCAATTCATCAATCAGTACAAAGAAAATAAAAACAACGCAAAGCAATCCCAGCCACCAAATTAAAGGATTGCCTAAAAGATAAATGCGAGCTGTTTTTTGTCCACCTTCCAAGGCCTCTTGCCAATCAAAAATCGGACGCGCCATAATTGGCCAGCTATACCACTTTGAGGCGTAAGGATGCGGCTGATTAATACTAGCATTGGCCTTATACATCGCTATATTTAATTCCACAATGCGGCTAACCAAATTAGGCGGTTGATATTGTCCATAATATTGATTACCCAACAAGGCGCTTTGAGAACGAACGGATAAAAAACCATCGGCATTAGAACCGCCACTGTAGGGCAAGCTTAATAAATGAGCGGCAAAAATACCAAAATAAACCAAAACAATAATTACACCTATTGTCACCGCTTCTTTCAAAAACAAAGTAAAATTTTTTTTATTTCTTAATCTATCCAAAAGCAAAACAAAAAATCCCACCCCTACAAAAATCAATCCTGTCCATTTAATTAAAATACTGCCAGCTAAAAATAAAGCCGCGAAAAATAAATCCACAAAAGATTCAGAGTCAATTTTTTGATGATCTTTTAATCGATAAACAAAATAAAGGCCAATCACACCGAAAGCCAAAAGAAAAACATCAGTAAAAATAAAACGCGATTGGACTAAAATTGCATTATCAAAAGTCACTAAAAGCGCTGCTAAAAATCCCGGCCATTTATTTTTAAACATTTTTTTACCTAATGCATAAACAGCCAAAACTAAAACGACGCCAAAAAATGATTCCACTCCTCTCAAAAATTTGTAAAAATCAGTCTGATATTCATTACCGATTTGTGAAAAATTCGTATTGCCAGCATCAGCATAACCAAAAATTTTAGCTAAAGTCGCCAGCATCATTTTGGCCAAAGGCGGATGAATATCAAAATAAAATTCCCCGTCATAGTAATTGGTTACCCATTTGGCAAAATAAACCTCATCAAAAACCGTCTGATTAGGATGGCCTAAATATAAAAATCGCGTTACACTTGCCAAAACCAAAAGAATTAAAATCAAAACCCATTCTTGTTGCAAAAAAACTAAAACTTTTTTCATAAATTAAAAAGATTAAAACAATTATTTACTGTTGCCTCGGCCACTTTTTCAACGGATAAATTTTTTATAACTGCTAATTTTTGTGCGACAAATTCCACAAAAGTTGGTTCGTTTCTTTTCCCCCGATAAGGCACCGGCGTTGCATA
>DAOSMC010000027.1:2175-5023 GCA_035369485.1 Minisyncoccota bacterium
GCAAACACTGCTTGTTTTTTAAATTCTTCTTTTTGCTTCGCTTTCTCAGCCTCATCATTATTATGAAAATAATCCAAACCGCACTCTCCCACTCCCACCACCTTTTTTTCTTGAGCTAATAAATGAAATTTTTCAACTTCAAAAATTTCGGGCTCGGTTTGCCCCTCTTTAGGATCAAGGGATTCAAACAAATGAATCGGGTGTAAACCTATCACAGCAAAAAGAAAATCGTATTGTTTGGCCAAATCAATCGCCTTCCGTGATAAATTTAAATTCGTACCAATATTAATGGCCCAAATATTTTTTTCTTTCATTCGTTTCAAAATAGCCTCGCGATCGTTATTATAAATATCAAATTGGAGATGGGCGTGCGAATCAATAAGATATGGCTTCATATTAAAAATTTAACTTAGGAAAAAGCGGCGGCAAACGTTTAACCAAAAATTCTTTACCAAAAAAATCTTTTTCATTATGAACTCCGAGCGATTCTTTTATTTTAGCACTGGCTTCAGGAATGTAAGGATAAACAAAATCAGCCACATTAGCCAAGGTTAGCCACAGCGAGCTTAACAATTCTTCTTTTTTAGCTAAATCTGTTACGGCCCACACTTGATTTTGATTAATAAACGCATCAGCCTGACTAATTAATTGTAAAAATGCCTCGGCGCCTTGATTAAAACGAAAATCCTCCAAAGCCGCATTATATTTTTCTTTGCATTCCTCTATTTCTTTTGCCATCAAATTTTTCTCAATTTTGATCTTTCCACCTTGTTTTTCAATCAAAGCCACTACTCGATTTAATAAATTGCCCAAACCATTCGCTAACTCTTTATTATAGCGTTCTTTCAAATTATCAACAGAAAAATCGCCATCTTGTGATAAAGAAAATTCTCGTAATAGATAATAGCGCAAAGAATCAACGCCAAATTCTTTAATGAGTTCGCGCGGGTCAATCACATTGCCTTTACTTTTTGACATCTTATCTCCTTCTAAAGTAATAAAACCATGAATAGCAATTTTGTTAGGCAAACGAACACCTGCAGCCAAAAGCATTGCCGGCCAATAAATGCAATGAAATTTTGCAATATCTTTACCTAAGAAATGCCAGACTTCCGTTGACGGATCTTCCCACCAAGCTCGGTACAAAGGCGAATTAACTCCATAACCTAAAACAGTAATATAATTGCATAACGCATCAAACCAAACATAAATTACTTGCGAATTATCATTTGGCACAGAAATGCCCCAATTATGCGCCCGCTCCTGAGAGCGCGAAATACTAAAATCTTTCAGACCGCTTTCTATAAAAGAAACAACTTCTTGTTTGCGGTTGGGCGGTATGATTTGAATCAAATCGTTTTGATAAATCTCTTCTAATTGTTTTTGAAAACGAGAAAGACGAAAAAAATAATTTTCTTCTTTAATCCTTTGCGGTGCTGTATGATGAATTGGACATAAACCATCAACTAATTCTTCTTCTTTTAAAAAATCCTCACAACCAACACAATAAAGTCCTTCGTATTCGCTTTGATAAATATCTTTTTGAGCAGCTAACCAAAATTTTTTTACTCCTTCTAAATGACGCGGCTCTGTTGTGCGAATAAAATCAGAAATCTCAATGTTAAGTAATTTCAAAAAATCTTTAAAAACCTGCGCTTTTTCATCAACAAATTCTTTAACATTACGACCGGCTTTTTCGGCAGCCAAGGCATTCTTCAAGCTGTTTTCATCAACTCCAGTAGCAAAAAAAACGTCGTTACCCTGTAAGCGTTCATAACGCGCTGCGCAATCCGCTTGAACAAATTCCAAAGCATGACCAAGATGCGGATTGGCATTTACATAAGGAATAGAGGTTGTAATATAAATTTTTTTGAGCATAATTAAATAATACTTGTCGCTTTTTTAATTGCAAATAATTTCTGTGCTTTTAACACCTCATTTTTTAACTGGCGCCGCAATTGTAAAAATCGTTCCTAATAAACCATTAGCTTATATTTTAGCATTTTTTGCTCATTTCATTCTTGATCGCATTCCTCATTCCGATCACTTCCTCAGCGGCATCAGCAGCGGCCGTAAAAATAAATCCTTTTACCAGACAATTGGCCCAATTATTTTTGATTTTTTTATTGGAATTACCCTTATTATAATTGCGTATTTTACTTTTGACAACTTCGCTTTGACTCCAGTTTTAATTGGTGGATTTTTGGGCATTTTACCCGATGTTTTTAATGCTCTTTCTTATTTTAACTACAAGAAAAATTATTTACTTCTATTCAAAGGGCAACCTCTTTATCCTGTCAGTGAATTTATTACTCAAACAAAAAATCCTTATTATCGTTTTCATCGCTTTTTTCACAATGAAAAAGTATACAATGGGATATTAGGGACAATTACTCAACTCGCTTTTGTTGTTGTTGATTTAATAGTATTATTGGTTTTGTAAATTATTTTAACTAAGACGGGTGGCGGCGGCCGCCAATTCTGGCGGCCGCCGCCCTCAAAAATCGTTTCCAACTTTAAGGCAGCGGCGCTACCTCTAACCGCTGCTGTTTCTTTTTATTCAACTCTTTAATTATTTCTTCAACTACAATCACCACCGGCAAAGCAATCAACATTCCTAAAACGCCGCCTAATTTACCACCTGCAAACAAAGCCACCAAAACAATCACTGGATTAAAACCAATAGTTTTGCCCATAATTGCTGGTACTAAAATATCATTTTCTAGACGCTGAATAAGAATAAATGCGATCGCCGTCCAAATCGCCAAAGGCAGGGATTGCGTTAAGGCCACAATCGTTGCTACCACGCCTGCCAAAATTGGCCCCACCATTGGCACTAATTCACAAA
>DAOSMC010000028.1:0-4775 GCA_035369485.1 Minisyncoccota bacterium
GCGCTTGAATGGCATTCAAGAGGTCGCCGGTTCGATCCCGACCAGCTCCACATCATATTGATTAGCTGCCTCACTCGGGGCTTCGCCCCTCGCTTCGGCGGGCCTTTCTTTCTTTTCCTTGCCCCACCCTCCCAGCACAGAAAAGATTAAGGAACTCCCTTTGTTCTTTACTATTTCCAAATATTTTGGTAATATTATACTATGGATAAAAATATTTAGTATACAATTCTTATAACACAATTTAATACTGCTATTATAATATGGTAGAATCAAGTAAAATAAAGCTGCTGAGAGAAAAACTAGGTTTGTCGCAAGAAAAACTGGCTCGACTTGCCGATATTTCCAATAATACTATTATTTACATAGAGGCAGGCAAGCAACATAACCCGACGATTGAGACGCTTGAAAAAATTGCGAAGGCACTAAATGTGCCGATTGAGGAATTAATAAAATAAACACATGGCCACAGGAAGAACAATAAGTGCGAGTTTTCTAACAGATTTAGATCGTAAGGCTATTGAATTATGCGATTCAATATCAAAAACGATTTCCGATTCTATTCCCGATGAAGAAGCCAAAAAAGACTTCGAAAAGGAATACGGTAAAATTAGTTATACAAGAGATGGTGGTTTGGGATTAGGTGGCGGAAAAATACAGAGAGATGCTATATGCACAAGAGGTCGGCAAGGCAAAGCCCCTTTTTCAAATAGAAATTTAAGATGGCATCCTTTAATTGTTGCAGAAAATAAACCAGGTTTTGCAAGAAAAATAGAAAGAATAGAAATTGGCGGGCAAGACGACGGTCAGATTTTAGTTTTCGTAGTTAAAGACGCGAAAGGTAAGGAGCTTAAATTCCCCTCAGATAAAGTACATGAAATGCCAGAAAGATTTGTCGCCCTTCCTGAACATTGGTATCCACACATTAACACTCTAAAACATTGGTCAGATACTTTATGGACACAAAATTCGTGCGTGATTCCTGCCCTTGAAGCGTGTAATTGGTGGGACTCGGTTGAAACCTATGCTATTTTAGGACTTGCTTTAGCTGTTGATTTATACGGAGCTGATTTTGATTCGCTTTATACCAAAATCAAGCAAATACTTGAAAAACAAAATATTAATAACAAAATTTCATTACCGACGAATATTTTCCCTACGAAAAAAGAGGATATTACTAAATGTCCAGTATGTCTTCTTAATATTTCAAAAGGTTTAGAGGCATTTAGAAAATCTGAGAGAGGTACAACATGGCAACCAGCTTGGCGTTCTTCCAAAAAGGAAGAAGGAGACGATTCAAGCATTCAAATAATGCATGTGAATCCTCTTGTTGAAATGCAAATTAAGCATAATTCAAGTAATGTTAGGTATGGTCATAGGTGGTGCAATGTTTCGATGACCGACCACTCGTTAGATGAAACTCTAGACTTCATGGAATTTGTAGTGCGTGCACATAACAGATGTAAATAATTTTTATGGAAACTTTATATTTATTTGATTTAGCCGAAAAAACAAGAGTTAAAAAAATGATCAAGATTGTTGACTTGAAACCAATAAACAATCTTAAGTTGATATTTCGAGAAATTCGGGACTATTTTGCTGGCAATGTAACTGGCATTACAAGGGATGAAAAGATCGCACAAAATATAATGCGGCTTCTTTTTTGTAAAATTTATGATGAAAAGAATAGCAGAAACATAGTTGAATTTTCTAACCGCCCCGATGAAAATTATGATTTGTTTCAAAGAAGAATTGATGATTTATTTGAGAAAGTCAAAAATAATTATCCTGATATTTTTGAGCAAAATGAAAAAATAGAAATAAAAGCTGAAGAACTTTCTTTTATAGTTTCAAAATTAGAAGATTATTCAATCATAAATGCAGACAGAGATGTTATTGGTGATGCCTTTGAAGAGTTGATAGGCACTTCTTTTAGAGGTGGAGAAGGGCAATTTTTCACACCAAGAAATGTTGTGCAAATGATGATTGATGTTTTGTCTCCTCAAGAAGGGGAGCGGATTATTGACCCTGCCTGTGGTAGTGGGGGATTTCTCGCCTATACATTAAGACATTTTATTTCCAATAATAAGAAAAATTTTTATCTTACTGGAATTGATAAAGATGCTTTCTTGGCAAAAATAGCAAAAATTTACCTTTCATTACTTGGCGACCATGAATTTCATATTTATTGCGAAAACAGCTTAGAGGTTCCGATTAAATGGAGCAAAGATACCAAAGAAAATATCCAGCTTGGCACTTTTGATGTTGTTCTTACAAATCCTCCTTTTGGGGCAAAAATTCCTGTTGTTGGGAGGGAATTATTGAGTCAATATCAACTAGGCCACATGTGGGAAAATGGCGAAAAATGGCTACAAACAAAAAAATTACTTGATAAGCAATCCCCCCAAGTCTTATTTATTGAAAGATGCCTCCAATTGCTCCGCGAGGGCGGTCGCCTTGGCATTGTTTTACCAGAAGGTATTTTTGGTAATCCGTCTGATAGATATATCTGGGAATATATCTCAAGCGTTGCCTCAGTTATTGGAATTGTAAGTTTATCTCAAGAAACTTTTCAACCAAGCACACATACTAAAACTAGTGTTTTATTTTTGAAAAAAACTACCGAGAAGCCAAAATCAATTTTTATGGCAATTGCCTATAATGTTGGTCATAATAAAAACGGAAAGCCCGTCTATAAAATAGATAAAACCAACAGTAGTAAAATCTTAGATGATGACCTTCCTGCTATTGCAAAGAATTTTAATGAATATAACAACAAAAATAAAATTACAGATGAACATTTAGGATTTCGTATCGCTTATTCAGACTTAAACGATCATATTTTTATTCCTGAGTACTATAATCCTGAAATCCGCAAGGAGTTAGAGGTATTAAAAAATAGTGGCAAATATTCGTTAATCTCAATTGGAGAGTTAATAGACAAAGGGATTTTGCAAATTAGAAGAGGTAACGAAATAGGTTCGCAATTCTATGGAACAGGAGAGATACCTTTTGTAAGAACTAGTGACATTGTTAATTGGGAAATTAAATTTGATCCAGTAAAAGCCGTTTCTGATGATATATACAATCAATACAAGAAATCTCAAGATATTCAAGAGAAAGACATTTTATTCGTAAATGACGGAACATTTTTGATTGGACGTACTGCCATGGTTACAAAATTAGATTTAAAGATAATTATTCAAAGTCATTTAAGAAAAATCAGGGTACTAAATACAGAATTTATTGATCCGTATTATTTGTTTTATCTCTTGAATAGTAAAATTGTAAGAAAGCAAATAGATTCTAAAACATTTGTACAGGCAACAATTTCAACTATTGGAAATAGATTGAGTGAAATTATTCTGCCTATAAGTAATGATCAAAATGAGATTCAAAAAATTACTAATGAGACCAGAGATATTATTAACGAGAAAGCTGAATTAAGGAAAAGAACAGTAAAGATCGTTGATGAGAGTATTTAATAATTAAAAATGGAAAATAAGCAACAACATTTAGAGTTTATTCAGGGTGCAATTAACCGAATGGCGGGAAATTTATTTTTCATTAGAGGTTGGGTGATTACTTTGATAACTGGACTTTTTGTGTTGTTTACCAAAGATACAAACCAAAATTATATTTTGATTGCCTATTTTCTTATAATAATATTTTGGGTTTTAGATGGATATTTTCTTTCGCAAGAGAGATTATTTAGGGCTTTATACGACCACGTTAGGGTGCTCGATGTGAAAGACATTGATTTTTCTATGGATACGAATGAATTTAAGAAAAATAGAAAAAATTGCTGGTTGCCATCAATGTTTTCCCAGACGCTTTTGATTTTTTATTTATCACTACTCTGCATTACAACTTTAATTTATTCCTTGTTTAAGTAAAGATATGACAACAAAAAGACAAGTATTTTATAGTTTTCATTACAGACCCGATTGTTGGCTGGCATCCCAGGTTCGCAATATAGGAGTTGTAGAAGGAAATAAACCCGCCCCCGATAATGATTGGGAACGAATTATAAGTGCTGGTGATGACGCCATTAAGAGGTGGATAAATGAACAAATGAAATATAGGTCATGCACTATTGTGCTTGTTGGAAGTAAAACCGCAAACAGAAAATGGATAAATTACGAAATAATAAAGTCGTGGAATGAAGGTATGGGCGTCGTTGGCATTTATATTCATGGGCTAAAAAATAGTGAAGGGTATATTTCCGATAAAGGCGAAAATCCATTTGATTATATAGGTTATGGCGATAGTGGTAAAAAATTATCTGCAATAGTTAAATGTTATAATCCTACCGGACAAAATAGTAAAGAGAGATACGATTGGATTTCACAATACATCGCTGATGCGGTTGAAGAAGCGATAAAGATTAGGAACAATAATTAAGCCCGCCGAAAAAACCGCCGTGGGCTTCTAGTGGACAGGAAAAAAAGGGGTCTGAATGTTATTCCCACCAATGAATTTTTGCCCGCTCGCCTCGTCCGGGGGCGGGAAAGCGTTTCTGTAATTCTGCGTTAGCAGAATATCAAAACAGAAAAATTTTCTTTTCCTTAATTGAAAAAAATTTGGGAGGCGCGCAACTAAATAATGTTAATAAAATTTTTCTGTTTTGCTCGCCGTCAAGCGAGCGGAAACGCTGGGCGGGTCATTCAGCAAAATCCTCTGGATTTTGCTCAAAGAAAGTTCTGACATCGTTCAGCAAACACCACATCACCAAAACGTAGAACAGGCTTTTTAGCCTGTTTTTAATTATCTATAAA
>DAOSMC010000029.1:0-4538 GCA_035369485.1 Minisyncoccota bacterium
TCCTTCCCCCAAGCCCCCTTCCTTTTTGTCCGCCCGCCATGCCCGCTTCGCGGGCATTTGGAATTAAACTCCCTAAAATTCCCTTTACATTATCAAAATAATTTTGTATCATAATTATAGATAAGGATTACTCTATACATACATTCTATTATTTTGATACTACTATGTCAAGAGAGATTTCGCCGATAGGCAAAAATATAAAAAAGTTAAGAAAACAAAAGGGCTTATCGCAAGACCGGCTTTCTAAATTGGCTGATATTTCCTATAACACGGTGATAAAGTTAGAGTCGGGCGGTATCACCAACCCTTCAATAGATACACTTCAAAAATTAGCCAAAGCCCTTGATGTTGGCGTTGATGATTTATTGAAGTAAAAATTATGGACAAATCATTTACTATCCACGACTTGCCAAAAGATGAGCGTCCGCGAGAGCGGTTAGTTAAGTTTGGCGAACAGGCACTTTCAGCTCAAGAATTATTACAACTTATTTTAGGGCGAGGCGTCGCCGGTGAATCAGTGGCGGTTACAGCTCAAAAATTATTAAGTCATTTTGGAAATTTAGAAAAATTGTCAGAAGCAAGTATTGAAGAACTATCCTCAATTAAGGGGATTGGTTTGGCAAAGGCCGCTCAAATAAAAGCCGTTTTTGAAATTAGCCGTCGGCTTTCAACTCAAGCCCCGACTTACAAAGGCAAAAAACTTACCGACCCCGAAAAAGTTTATCGGCTGATAAAAAGCAAACTTAAAGATTATCACAAAGAACATTTTTATATTATCGCTCTTAATAGCAGAAACCACTCAATTGCAGAAGTTTCAGTCGGTAGCCTCAATGAGAGCGTTGTTCACCCGCGCGAAGTATTTGCGGAAGCCATTAAAAACAAAGCCGCCTCGGTTGTATTTGCACATAATCACCCTTCGGGCGACCCCGAACCTTCAGAAAACGATTTAGTTTTAACTAAAAAATTAGTAGAGTCCGGCAAAATTTTAGGCATAGAAGTCGCTGACCATATTATTATAACTAAAGACAATTTCTTTAGTTTCAAAAACAAAGGAATAATCTAAAACTATGGCAAAAGATAATAAAAAATTAGAAGTTGAAAAATTGAAAACCGAAATTGAGCGGCTAAAAAAAGAATTGAAGAAACGGAAAAAATATGGGCTTGTTTGGGAAGAAAAGCCCGAAGAATTGGTTGAGATGTGTAAGGAAAAACTGCCGGTGCTGAAAGAGGTTAAAAACAAAGAAATAATCACCGACAAAGATAAGCCGGTAAATTTATTGATTGAAGGCGACAATTATCACGCTCTTTCTGTTTTGAATTACACTCACGCAAAAAAAGTTGATGTCATTTATATTGATCCGCCATATAACACCGGGCAAAAAGACTTCAAGTATAACGATCAATGGGTGGATATAGAAGATACTTATCGCCATAGCAAGTGGTTAGCATTTATGGAAAAACGCTTAGTATTGGCAAAAAATTTATTAAAGAATAATGGGGTTATTTTCATACAAATTGATGATAATGAAATCGCTCAATTAAAATTACTATGCGATGAAATCTTTGGCCCAAATAATTTTAGAAATATGCTTGTTTGGGCTTATAGAACCGGGGGCTCGCCAAGTAAAAAAGATGTTTTTGGTAGAAAACACGATTATATTCTTTTTTACTCAAGGTCTGATAACTATTTTTTCAATGTCTTAAAAGAGAAAATTTATTATCAAAAAGATTTCTTCGGTGCCAAGAAAGACGAGAAGGGTAATTTTTACGCAGAAGTAAATTTAAGAGATGTTGTTGAAGGAGAAATAGAACTATTTAAGGGTGGTAAATTTTATAAAAAGATAAATGTAAAACCAGTTTTGAATTTATCAAGTGAAAGGGTGATGGATTTTCCTTCACAGAAACCCATCGGACTTATTAAATTTCTTCTAGAAGTTACAACTAACAAAGATAGTATAATTTGTGATTTTTTTGCCGGAACCGGCAGCACTGGCGAAGCGGTTTTAGATTTAAATAGAGATGATAACGGTAATAGGAAATTTATTTTATGTACAAACAACGAAAACAACATCGCTACTGATATTTGTTATCCGAGAATTAAAAAGGCAATTTTTGGATTTAAAAATAGACCAGCATTAGGCGGGAATTTAAAGTATTTCAAAACCGATTTCGTTGATTATGATGAGCCGACAGATAAAAACAAAATTAAACTTACAAGACAGGCAACTGAAATGCTTTGTGTTAGAGAGGGAACTTTTGAAAGGGTGGAAGATAATGAAAAATTTAAAATTTTCAAAAATTCAGACCACTATACCGGCATTATTTGGGACCAAACAGCAATTCCGGCTTTCAAAAAGGCAATCAAGGATATTGAAGGAAAATTCAGCGTCTATGTTTTCTCTCTTGGTGATGAAGCTTTTGATGACGAATTCAAAGATGTAAAACAAAAAGTCCAATTATCACCTATCCCCGAAGCAATTTTAAGGGTGTATAGGAGGATTTTTAGGTAGAGATTATGAAGATAAAATCTTTAAAAATACACAATTTTCGTAGTATTAAGGAGCAGTCTTTTGATTTAACTGATTATTCATTGTTAGTTGGTGCTAATGATTCAGGAAAATCAAATACTATAGACGCCATCAGAGTTTTTTATGATGATTTAAAATTTAGCGAAGAAAAAGATTGGCCTAAATTCACTACAGATGATGACGAATGCTGGATTGAAATTAAATTTATACTCTCTGATGAAGAATTTGATAATTTAAAAGATGAATACAAACAAAATGATGATGGGAAGAAGTGCTTTACTGTAAGGAAATATTTAAAACATCAAAGTAAAGTTCAAAGTGGATCAAGTAATATTTACGGGTATGAAAATGGTCAACTTTCAGATAATTTTTTTTATGGATGGAAGAATGTGGCAAAAGGTAAACTGGGTGATATTTTATATATACCTGCAGTAAGTCAAGTCGGTGATTATACAAAACTTAGTGGACCTTCATATCTACGCAATATTCTAGATTTTATATGCAAAAAGATTATTAGCAGTGGCAAATCTTTTAATAACTTGAGTAAAACTTTTGATGAATTCACCAAAAATTTTAAGCAGGAGAAAACAAAGGAAGGGTTGTCTATAGAAGGATTTGAACAAGATATAAATGAGGCTATTTCAGATAGAAAGTTAAAAATAGATTTAAGTATTCGCTCTCTTAATGTAGCCGATATTACAAAAAATTTAATTGAGCCCTACATTAAAGACGAAATTTTAGGAGACCATAAATTACCGATAGAATCATTTGGAGAAGGGCTTCAAAGACGATTGGTGTATACATTGATAAAATTATCAACTAAATATAAGGAGAAGAAAACAACAAAGGATAAAAAAGAATTTTTTTCTAATTTTTTGTTAATTCTATTTGAGGAACCCGAGGCATTCTTGCATTCTTCCCAACAAGAAATTCTAAATCAAAGCCTAAAAGATCTCTCAAGTGATAAAAATCAACAGGTTTTAATTTCTACCCATTCTGTCCATTTTGTAAGTAAAAATATTGATAGCTTGCCTTCGATTTTAAAACTCTATAAACAAGACGGGAAAACACAAGTCTATCAGATTACTGAACCAGAATTAAAACAGATTTTAATAGCCAATAAAGACTTAAAAAGAATTTTAGGAGAAACTATCGAAGATAAAGATTTAGACTTAGAAGCGATAAGGTATTCCTTATGGTTGGATCCTGATAGATGCTGTGCATTTTTTGCTGATTTTGTTTTAATCTGTGAAGGTGCTTCTGAAAAAATCTTAATAGACTACCTTATAAAAAATAAGGAAATTGAGCCATCAAACAAAGAGATTTATATTTTAAATGCTATGGGTAAGGAAAACATCCATCGTTATATGAATTTATTTAAAGAACTGGGGATAAAATATTCTATATTATTCGATGGCGATAAAAATAGTAGCAATCAAAACCGTCATCAAAAAATAAATGAGTTTTTGCAAAATAATAAAAATGAATATACAAAAACAATTGATTATTTTGAACATAATTTAGAATGTTTTTTAGGTATTCCCGAGGAAAACCGAGGCGATAAAAAACCTCTCAATGTTATGTGGCATTATGAGAACAACAAAATTGACAGCAAGAAACTCGGTGATTTTAAAGGGAAAATTGAAAAGTTATTAGCAGGATAAAATATATGCAATTAAAAATTTACCAAGAAAACGCAATTGATGATTTACTGACCAAGGCCAAGCGGCTTTTGGGGTATTCTGGCAGTAAAAAATTGGTTTTTAAATCGCCGACTGGTTCGGGGAAAACTATTATGATGGCTGAATTTTTTAAACAGTTGGTTGATGATAGAGAGGTAAAACAATCGCTTGGTTTTATCTGGACTGCCCCAAGACAGCTTCATATTCAAAGCCGAGATAAATTAGAAAGCTATTTTGAAACAAGCCGGGCGTTAAAGTGTTCCTATTTTGAAGATTTGGACGATAGAAAAATAAGCGAGAATGAAATTTTATTTTTTAACTGGGAAAG
>DAOSMC010000030.1:0-3931 GCA_035369485.1 Minisyncoccota bacterium
TCTTTATAAAATTCGGTGATGACCTGATTCATATCTTCACACAATTGTGCAGCATTCCGTTTATTTGCTGCCACAAGAGATCGAGCCATATCCTTTGGATCGCCTAATTGAGCTTTATAACGCAAAATGCTATTCCGGATCATCTTTAGTTCTTCATAATAAGGACTTCCGGGATCGGGTAATTTAGGAATAATTATTGCAGAGATGTCTTTGTCTTTAAACACTTCGGCTGTTGCCTTTTCTAATTCAGCCGCGCCTTTCTTAGCTGCCTCTGTTAATCGTTTATCCCATTCTGGATGAGCTTTTATTACATCACGATATTCTCCATGCATATGGAACTTCGGTAATAAATTCATTGCATCATCTCTAAATTTAATATCAATATCTCCGCCAGTTTTTTTGACTAAAGCGGCAATAGCAGCAGTTTTTTCTCGCTCTCTAATAGGCGAAGCAGCAATTTTTTCTAGTTCTGATTTATCAAGCGCTTCATATTTCTTCATCTTCTTTTGCTCCTCTGCCTGATCTCGCTTTTCAGCTGCTGAAATCGTGGCACGACTCAAAGCGCCAATTCCTGTCACCGCTCCTAAGGCCTTTAGTCCTTTGGGCGCTTTGGCCAAACCTTCAGCTACTGGTTCAGCTACTATACGAGCTGCTCTTAATCCTGCTAAAGAAGCTCTATTCTTAATAGCATTGCCAGTAGCCTTGCCTGTTTTAGTAGCTAAACCCAAAGCAAATTTTGCACCAACATCGCCCATTTTTTGACCGGCTATTAAACCAGCAATAATCAAACCAACAATCAAAGCCAATTGCATAACCACTTGAACACTAAACAAGGTATCACTGGCGCCAGAAAAGAATGTACCGCTAAAAGCCGTAAGGGCCTCCTGTGGTATATAAGGCATCTTGTTAGCTAAAGTCAAAGCTAAAAATATGAAAAAACCTACAACGGGTCCAACAAAACACCATTTCAAAAAATTATTCCACCATTCTTTAGCATAATGACCAATCACCGGGATAGGAGCAACCGAAAGAGTCCAAGCCAGAGGCGCTAAAATAAGTAGAATCCAAAGCCAGAAAAGACGGACAAAAAGCGTCACAACTAAACCACCCAAAGCAAGAATAATGACAAAACTAAAAATAATAATAAATATTATTCTAATAGCAGCAAAAAACAAAACGTGGGTGTCTTCGTTATCCATTTTAAATGTTACCCAATTTTGCATGTCTTCTGTCGAAGTACTCGACTTCGCCTTCTCGAACAATTCTTCTTCTGCTACTTCCTCTTGTTTTTGAGCTTCCTGTAATGTTTTTGTAAAAGTATTTAATTTTAAAGCATTGCCCAAAGAATAGCTTAAAGCTGCGCTTTTATCCTCTGAGCTTTGCTGATTGGCAGTAGTGCCAAACACAAAATAATTAAAAAAGACGTTGGAGAAATCAATAATAATGCCTCCAATCATTAGGCTAAAATTAATCAAAATCGCCATTACGATAACATTAACTAAAATCTTTTGACTGCTTTTGCTATTAATTCTTAAAATATAACAAAAAGCTACATAAACAAGCAGGGCGATAAAAAAAATATTGGCGAAATCGCGAGCAACTTGCCAACCCGTTTGCACTACTGGCATAGTCGTAAACTGCGAAACCTGAGTAATCAAAGACAGCAGTTGTGACTCTAAATTAATAAAAATACCTGCAATAGAGGCAATAACATTGCCTATCCAAATCACAGCTTGATAGACCGCTCTTTCGGCAAGGCTACCAATCCCAAAAAGATCAAAGGCGCTGGCTTTGTAAGTAAGCAGAAAATTCAAAATAACTCCAATTAAAATTCCGGAGATTATTTTAGGATGGGTGAGAATTTTTTTTATTTTCGCTTTAAGTAGTTGGAGTTTCATAATTAAGATTAATAACTCGGAACTTCTTGGCCCGGCTCTTTATAATTGCACATCTTGAGACATCCTTGAAGGCTACGAAAATCTCCATTTTCATCTTCAACACATTCACCAGTTGAAGAATCGCATGTCCAAAACATTGAAGTAGTTGTCGGCGTTGAAGTGCTCTCCGAACACGCATTGGAACAAGTAGTAAAATCTGTGTAGGGACCACTAGCTTGATATTCACAAATCCCTGTTTCCGTATTGCATCCCCAACGATATTGATTTTTACTACAAGCTGCTTGGCAACTTTCTAAAGAAGTATAGGAACCGTTAGCATCATATTCACAGCTACCCATACCATCATAATTTTTGCAACTATACCGTAAATTAAGAGAAGGACCTTCGTCACCCTTTTCCGGCAAATCCAATAATCCTTTGCCATACCATTTACCACCAATCAATTCTTCTTTAGCTGATTTAATTAAACGAGTAATTAAAGCTTGGCCTATCATCGTGGCATAATTGGATAAATCTGCTGAGGTTAAAAAGTAACTTTCGGTTTTATCTATTTGAGCTGTCACTGCTTTGGAAGCCACATCAGAAACAGTTTGTGAAGGAGCGCTTATTATTGAATCCCAACATTCAGTGTCTCCTGTAATATAATTTTTTATCTTATGAACACAATCTTCTATTGGTTGATAGCCAGTCTGTGTTTTTTTCTCGGCTTCCATTTGAGCTTGAGCTAATTCATATTCAAGCGCTTCTTGAGTCATTAGCCAAGCGCCATCAGCTGTATTCCAAGGATAAAATGATTGTTCAAAAACCAACCAACCACCATTACTAAAATCACTATAAAAATATTCTAAGTTGCTTAAAACCTGCGTTAGAGTACAGGTTGGGAAAGGCGGTCGTCCTGGCAATCGAGTAGTTGCGCGTACTTGAAAACGAAATGGTTCACATAATTCTGAAAAAGGAGAATTTTCGATAAACCGGCCAAAAGCTTCGTCGGCTACGTCGTTAAAGAAAGCCTGCCAATTAGTCACAAATTGTGGCTCACCTGTTGTTCGGCCGCTAATCCAATCAACCGTACTATAAACTAAATGATCCATAAAAGTTTTAGCCGCATAACCTAAAAGTATTTTGGCTGTTTCTGCTGCTCTAGCTTTAATAGTTGCCTTCTTTTTTTGAAGCCAATCTTTACAAAATTGGATCTGATCACTTCCGCCAACATTAATGGTACACATTCCTGAAATAACGGTTCCTCCAATACCAAGAAACGAAGCTTCACGCCCTAGCGCTTGACAAACCGGATTTAAAATTATTTGTTTTAATTCGCCGAGCAGTGAGAAAATCGTCCCAGAAAGTCCGGATGAACACAGCAATACCTCATCCCAGCTAAGATTAAAAGCTTCTGAATCATTGGCTATAACTGGCTCCATTTGCGACATATCTGGCAGTTTCAAACTGGATGGTGATGGTAATGGTAGTAATGGTACTTCTTGAGCGCTAGCTTTGTCAACAAAAACTGGCAATAATTCTACGCCGATTAAAGAAACAATAAGAAAAATGATGACGATTTTTGTTTTCATATTAGAACTGGAAATAATTTAAACTCCCGTCTTGTTCCATTTTATTAGTTAAAGTATTTACCCAGTTCTGATAGTAATCATCTATTTCTGTTAAAAAATCGCTAGCTACCAAAGCCCGAATCGGATCGCTAGTATAATTATAAAGGTCAACCAAAACAGTTCTCTTTAGGTTCATAAAATTAATTAAATCCAAATGAAGGGCAGCATAAGAAGGAGGTATGGGGATGTTTTTTAATGCAATAATTCCATTATCCAGCTTGCTAATAAAATCTTTCAAATAAGCTGGGTCTTCATTGTCAATAAAGCTTTGCAAATTTTCCAAATAAATATCATCTGTTAAATGATTATCATTAATAACTTGCATGACATTCACAAAATACTGCAAGGAAGTAATTGGATTGTTTTCCTCTCCAAATTTTAATTCATCAATTTGAACTAATTTTAGATTATTCCAAAAATCTA
>DAOSMC010000031.1:0-3717 GCA_035369485.1 Minisyncoccota bacterium
CTGCTCTTCCTCCACCTTGATTGCCTCTACTTCCCTTAATTTATTTTTTTCTTCTTCATTATTCTCTTCATTTTTTTCTTTTCGCTGGCGCTTGGGCATTTTAATCACCGATAATTTTGCCCGACCGCCACCAAAAATCATTCGGAAATATTTATTAAATTCATCGTTAATAATTTTTAGCGATTCATTAAATTGTGTATCTATTCGTTCTGTCAACTCCGCAATAATTTTTTCTAAATCCGCTTTGGCTTTAATTAGATCCTCGGATTGTTGAGATAAAAATTGGTAACGATCTTCTGTCTCTTTTGCCTCTTTTAAAGTTAGCTCGTCAATTTCACCAATATTGGCCAATTCGCGCCGAAAGCGCAAAATCCTCATTTCTAAATCATCTAATCCGGAAATGTTATTTTCTTTTAAAATTTTTTCGGTATCAAAATCTTTAATTTTTTCCCATTGAAATTCAACTGGATTTAACTCACTCTCTTTTAAACGCATAATTAAATCTGCTTCATGCAATTTATTCTTTTCCATTCTTAAAGAAATTTCATTGAGCTGGCGATTGTAATCTGTTAAAATGTTGCGCTGTTTTTGCAATTCTAAAAGCACGCCATGAGAATCATTGCCCACCTCTTCATCTTTTTTTCTTAAAGTGTCCAGTTCTTCGTTGTAATTTTTTACTTGTTGATTAAATTTTTCGATCTGAGCTAAAATTTTATCCTTCTCATTTTGTAATGTCGCAATTTCTTTTTCATTAGTAGATATGTTTTCTTGAGTAAATAATTTTTCGATTTCTTTAATTAATTGCTTGATTTTCTCTCGTGCTTTTTCCAGATCAAAATTTAAAACTTGATTTAATTCTTCTTTGATTTGTTTAAGCGCTTGGACCAACTCTGATTGAGTGGGCTCATTAACATTTACTGGCGCAAAGCGTTTTAATCCTTCGATTTGCCCTTCAATTCGGCCTAAACTCTTTAATAAATCCCCTTTTTGTTTTTCTATTTCATCAATTTTTCTCCTTAAATCTTGAAATTGCTGAGAAAAATCTGGCCGCTTTTTTTCTAATTCATCGAATTGCCGTTCTAATTCTTTAAGAGTCGCTTCTTGCTGTTTTAGCTCTGCTTCAATTTTTTGACGTTCATTATCAATTTGCTGTTTTTCCAAATAAATTTCCTTTAATTTCGCGGCGTAAAAAGCGTGTTCTAAAATAGAAAGTGTTTGAGTGATCTCTTCGCGTTTTTCCCAACGATGAATTTGTCGCCGCAAGGAACGTAAATGAGGTTTTAATTCTTCAAGCAACGCTTGCGTTTTTTCTAAATTAATCTGACTCGCTTCCAGTTTTCTTTTAGCATCTTCTTTTTTTAATTGGAATTCTCGCAAGCCCAAGCTCTCTTCAATCATTACTCGCCTTTCTTTAGGAGAAGCTTTCAAAAGAGCATCACTCAATCCCTGATTAATAATTGTTAAACCCTCACTTCCAATTTTCGCCTTTGCCAACAACTCCACCACATCTTTCAAACGTACGGCAGCATCATTAATAAAATATTGATTTTCTTTACCGCGTTCCAACCGCCTTGTAATTACCACTTCCTTAAAATCAATAGGTAATTCATTCTGACTATTATCTAAAGTCATTGAAACTTGAGCCAGCGACATTCGTGGTTTAGCTGGTGTGCCATTAAAAATTACTTCGTCGGCACGCGCCACTCGTAATTTTTTTAAATCTCTCTCTCCCAAAACCCAACGAATGGCATCAACAATATTTGATTTACCGCTGCCATTCGGCCCAACAATAGCTGTAAAATTAGCCGGAAAAGAAAATACAATTTTATTAGCAAATGATTTAAATCCCAAAATTTCTAGTGATTTTAATTTCATAAATTATTTATCTATCTGATCCTTCTTTTGTTTCTCTAAATCTTCTTCTAACGACTGCCAAGTTTCTAAAGCCTTTTTTGCTGCCTCTTGCTCTGCTAATCTTTTTGAAGTGCCCTCGCCTTCGGAGATGAGCTTATCACCTAAATAAACACCTACCTGAAAATGTTTGGCATGATCCGGCCCCCACTCATTTAGTGTTTTATAAACCGGGGTTACATTAATTTCAGCTTGAGCTTTTTCTTGAAGTAAGCTTTTTGCGTCTCTATACCTCCCTTCTTTTAAAATTTCCTCTAAATAAACATTGATGAGATTTTCTTCAACGAATTGCTGACATTTTTTATAACCACTATCTAAATAAATCGCACCCAAAAGCGCTTCAAAGGTATTGGCTAAAATGTAACGACGGCCAAGGCCTAAATCTTTTGCTTCACCTCTGGATAAAAGCAAGTATTTATTAAAATTTAAATTATTAGCTGCATCAGCCAACGTTTCGGCATTTACCAAACTAGCCCGCAGGCTTGTTAAAAATCCTTCGGGCTCGTTGGGAAATTTTTTAAACAGATATTCACTGACCACTAATTCCAAAACAGCGTCGCCCAAAAATTCTAGACGCTCGTTGTGCCCCAATCGCCATCGAGGATTCTCGTTTAAATAAGAGCGATGGGAAAAGGCCTGTTGCAATAAATCAATATTTTTGAATTTTATTTTGATATTTTCTTCTAATTCTTCAAATTTGTCCATTGCGTAATGAAAAATTTTAAAAGAGGGAATAAAAAATTATTTTTGCTCTAACAAAGAATCACCTTCTATATTTTTTTCGTTTTGCATCGTTGTTTCGTTTTCTTCTTCTTCAGCGGAATTTTGCGAAACTTCTTTCTTTGATTTCGGCACTGACTCTTTAATTACTCCTTCCTCTACCAACTGACGGTATATTGTTCCTAAAACACCATTTACAAATTTACTTGATGATTCGCTGCCAAAAGTTTTTGCCAACTCTACCGCTTCATTGATAGCCACTTTTGGCGGCACTTCATCTTTAGGACCGAAAATAAGTTCGGAAATACCCAATCGTAAAATATTGCGGTCAATCAAATTAATCTGATCCAGCGGCCACTCAGGAGCCGTTTTTTGAATAATATTATCAATCTCCGTAAAATGATCAACTAAATTTTTCGCTAAACGATAAACAAAATCTGGTTCATCAATAAAAGAAAGTGCCTCTTTCATATTGCGATCAATAGTCGCCATCAAATCAATATCGCGCTTTAAATTAGCTCGATTAAAATCCCATTCATAAAGAGATTGTAAAAGAATTGAACGGCAGAGATGGCGCGTAGCCATAAATTATTTTTTTATTTCCTTCGCTCGACTCTTTTTTTCTTTTTTGGAAAGTTTGGCTAAGACGTCCACCACTTCTTTTTGAGCATAATAGCCACAATTGGGGCAATAGCGATGCGGTATTATTGCCGCTCCACATTTGGGACAGGCAATAAAACCACCAGATTGAATTTTTAAGTGCGAGCGTCTGCGTCTTACTTTCCCATGCGTTGAATGTTTGGTAGGTACACCACCCATAAAAATCTACTTCTTTATCTATTAATTCGACTTATTCTATCTTAACGCATCAAAGATTTTTTTGCAAGAAGAAAAAATACTAAATTCAAAATGCTCGTCTGATATTGAGCAAAACGGTACTAATTCAAAATTCCGTCTGCCACAACTTGTTAAATATTATTATTGCAGAGATAATCATCGTTTGGTTAATTAGTGAAGTGAGGAATCTGAAGGGATTTTTATTGTCATTCTACTTTTTTGCCGTCATCCCGTTTTTTAATTGTCATC
>DAOSMC010000032.1:0-3542 GCA_035369485.1 Minisyncoccota bacterium
TTCCCATCATAATCAGTGAAAAATAGCCGAAGTTCTTTTTGAAAACTATTTTAAAAATAGTAAAATAAGAATAATATAGACAAATAATTAAAGTAAATTCAAAAATTATGGAGAAAGCCAACTGGCATCATTTATATATAAATGATGTAGCCCAAATTTTAAATACAGATCTTCAGCGAGGCTTATCAGAAGAGGAAGCAAAAAATAGGTTAAAAAAATATGGCTTTAATAAATTACCCGAAGAAAAGCCTTTATCTCGTCTTAAAATATTACTCGATCAATTTAGCAGTCCGCTAGTTTTTATTTTAGTTATTGCTGGAATTATTTGTTTAATTATTAATGAAACAACAGATGCTATTGTAATTTTTAGCGCGGTAGTTTTAGATGTTGTTGTTGGATTTTTTCAAGAAAATAAGGCCAGTCAAATTTTAATGTCTTTGAAAAAAGTTATAAAACACGAAGCTGAGGTTTTAAGAGATGGCCATTTAAAAGTTATAGATTCTACTTTAATAGTTCCCGGAGATATTGTGATTCTAAATGCTGGCGACAAAGTACCGGCTGATGGATTACTATTTGAAGCTTACGAATTAACCACTAATGAAGCAGCTTTAACAGGAGAATGGTTATCGGCTCATAAGGCGCCTGGCCGTTTGCCGCAATCAACACCTTTAGCCGATAGAGATAATATGGTTTATATGGGAACCATAGTTGAAAATGGTAAAGGAAAATTTGTAGTAACAGAAACAGGTATAAATACAGAAATTGGCAAAATTGCCAGAATGATTCAAGAGACCAAAGAAGAAAAAACTCCTTATCAAAAAAAACTGGCTAATTTTTCTAAAATAGTAGGAATTATAATATTATTTATTTGTGCAGGTATTTTTATTGAAGGAATGCTAACCGGTGGAAATTTTGTAGAAATGTTTGTAACATCAATAGCGATAGCTGTAGCGTCTATTCCAGAAGGATTGCCGGTGGCAATGACTGTTATTTTGGCCGTAGGAATGCAGAGGATTTTAAAAAAAGGAGGGCTGGTAAAAAGATTGGCCTCGGCTGAAACATTAGGAAGCACTTCGATAATTGCCACCGACAAAACCGCCACCTTAACCGAAGGAAAAATGACCCTAAAAGAAATAATTCCTACGATGTCTAATGCTAAATCCGAAGAAGAGAATAATAAAGTTATATTAAAAGCAGCAGCGCTCACATCAGAAGCCTTTATTGAAAATCCAGAAGAAGCAAAAGAGAATTGGATTATTAGAGGGCGGCCAACCGATAAGGCATTATTAGAAGCTGGTATTGAGGCAGGAATAAATAAACAAGATTTTGAAAAATATAAATTATTAGAGTTGCCGTTTAATTCGAAACGCAAATATAATGGAGCAATTTATAGTGAAAATAGACAACAGGTTTTATATATTTGTGGAGCGCCAGAAAAATTATTAAATGTTTGTAATTTAAATGAAGAAGAAAGAAAGCAATTAGAAAAAAAGTTAGAAGAATTAACCAAAAAAGGATTAAGGATTGTCTCTACCGCTTATAAAACTTTAGAAAATATAGACCTCAATAAAATTAAAATAGAAGAGGAACTAAAAAACTTAACCTTTATGGGTTTTATTAGTTTAGAAGATCCAATTAGAAAAGAAGTCAAAGATGCAATGAAAATTTGTCGACAGGCTGGTATGAAGCCAATTATTGTAACTGGCGATCATAAACTAACAGCAATGGCAGTGGCAAAAGAATTGGGATTTGAAATAAAAGAAAAGAATATTTTAGAAGGAAAAGATTTAGATAAATTATCTGATATAGAATTTGAACGAGTTTTAGACGACATCCAAATTTATGCCCGAGTAGAGCCGAGACATAAAATGAGAATTGTTGCTGCTTGGCAAAAAAGAGGAGAGGTAATAGCAATGGTTGGTGATGGAATTAATGATGCTCCGGCTTTAAAAAAAGCAGATATAGGAGTAGCTGTGGGATCAGGCACCGAAGTAGCAAAAGAAGCGGCTGATCTAATTTTATTAAATGATAGTTTTTCAATTATTGTTGCAGCAGTAGAAGAAGGAAGGGGCATTTTAGACAATATCAGAAAAGTTGTTACTTATTTAATGTCTGATTCTTTTACTGAAGCGATTTTAATTGGAGTAAGTATTTTTGTTGGAACTCCTTTGCCCATCACCGCTGTTCAAATTTTGTACATAAATTTAATAGAGGATGGTTTACCAGACATGGCTTTGGCTTTTGAGCCTAAAGAAAAAGATTTAATGCAACAAAAACCCCAGCGACATGATGTACCTTTATTAACCAAAGAAATGAGAGATATTATTTTTATTGTTGGTTTAATTACTGATTTAATTCTTTTGGGTACCTTTTTCTTTCTTCTTCAACAAAATTACGAACTTGATTATTTAAGGACAATAATCTTTGCGATGTTAGCAATTGATTCTATTAGTTATGTTTTTTGCTGTAAAAGTTTAAGAAAAAACATTTGGCAAACAAACCTCCTCAATAATAAACTTTTATTAGGAGCTTGGGCTTTTGGCATTGTGGCTTTAATAGCTGCAATTTACTTCCCTCCTTTAAATGTATTTTTAAAAACCACACCCCTTCATTTAGATAGTTGGAAAATTATCATTGGAATGGGATTGATAAACATTGTCTTAATTGAATTTGTTAAATGGATTTTTATTCGTAATGGGAAAACTCAAGAATAAAAAATAAATTTTTTAAAAAAGTTCTTATTTTCCCATAAAAGAGTTAAAAACAAACAATGAAGCAACAATTCAAAGAAAAAGTTTATCGAGTGGTTTTTTCTATTTCTAAAGGAAAGGTTTTAAGTTATAAAGAAGTAGCTAAAAAAGCTGGTAATTCGAATGCCTGCCGTGCGGTAGGTAATATTTTAAATAAGCACAAAATTAAAAAATTGCCGTGTCATCGTGTTATTAAATCCAATGGAGAAGTTGGTGGATATCGTTGGGGTAGCAAGAAAAAAATAGCGCTTCTTAAAAAAGAAGGCGTAAAAATTGATACAAAAGGAAGAATTATTATCAAATAAACAGCAACTTATTGTTCAGTTAGGATGATTTTGATAACACAAGGAAAAATTCTTAAAATAAGAAAACCTCGCGTGTTATTAGATTGTATTAAATAAAAACATAATTACCGCGATGATAAAAAAGCAGAACTTTTATAGTTTTTTTATTTTTGCTTTTTGATATCGAAAATAAAAACGACAGTTCTTAAAACTATTTAAAAACAACAGAAACGTTGTTTAGAGTTTAACTATTATAAATAATGAGCGGGAGACGGGACTTGAACCCGCGACCTTCTCCTTGGCAAGGAGACGTTCTGCCTCTGAACTACTCCCGCAGAACTATAAGAGTATAATTAATGTGCCTCGGGAGGGAATCGAACCCCCGACGCTCCCGATGCTTCGGGACGCTCTACCACTAAGCCGTTTTATTGTTTTATTAAAGAGGCAATTAATTAATTAATGTGCCTCGGGAGGGAATCGAACCCCCGACGCTCCCGATGCTTCGGGA
>DAOSMC010000033.1:0-3338 GCA_035369485.1 Minisyncoccota bacterium
ATACGTGCAAATATATTTAAATAAACACGTGTCAATCTTTGGTTTGCCCCTAACGCTTGCGTGTATGAAACGTTTGGCATTTCGAAGCGATTTCCTATCAAGTTACAACTACTTTTGATACGAGCAGTACCGCTTGAAAACCCACTGACTGCCAAATGTTTTATACACGTTGTTATGGGCTGGCTGTTGTTTTGTCTAAATTTAAACTTCTTTCATATTCAATTTCTGGTTCTTTCGCTAAAAACAATTCTAGTTGATTTTTATCCTCAAATCCACCAAGTTTTTTTCTATAAGTACCAAATATTTGTGGATTCTCAATTTCAAGTTTTCTGTTTTTAGAAATACTCAAAAATTCATCGACTTTATCAATTCCTAGAAATTTTCTATTTGCAAGATTTGCAGCAATTCCTGTTGTCGAACTACCTGTAAATGGGTCTAAAATCCAACCATTTTTTTCAGTAGATGCTAAAATAATTCTTGTCAGCAATGCTAAAGGTTTTTGTGTTGGATGTTTTCCACAAGATTTTTCCCAAGGAGCAATTGCGGGCAAATTCCAAACATCTTTCATTTGAGTTCCACCGTTAATGGTTTTCATTAACTCATAATTGTAAAAATGAGAGGATTTTTTGCTTTTTCTCGCCCAAATTATGAACTCTGTAGAATGAGTAAAATAGCGACAAGAAAGATTAGGCGGAGGATTTGTCTTTGCCCATGTAATGCAATTCAGAATTTTATAATCCAATTCTGTAAGCATTTGAGCTACGGAAAAAATATTATGAAATGTACCACTTATCCAAATAGTACCGTTTTCAGTTAAATGCTCTTTACAAGCTTTCAGCCAATTTAAATTAAATTCATTATCCTTTTCAAATCCATTCGATCGATCCCATTCACCTTTATTTACACTTACCATTTTGCCGCTTTGAACAGAAATTCCGTCATTTGATAGAAAATATGGAGGATCAGCAAATATCATATCAAACTTAAAATCAAACTGATTAAGAAGTTCAACACAATCGCCTTTTAACAGTGTAAAAGATTTATCATTAGATTTGAAAAATGGAATAATAGCCACGATTATCGCTCAGAATAATATTGATTTACACCGTCAAGATAACCTTGTGCGTATGCAGCATGAGGGCTTTTATGTCTTTGTTCTTTTGCTTGACTTTCTTCTAAAGAATCTAATAAATTATTTAAATTTATTTGTTCATTAAGATTATAGCCAGCATTGAAACCTTCGTCATAAGCACATGCAGCACATTTATGACGACCAATACCACCTTGATCAATTGGCAAATTTGCCATTATAGTTTGAATTCTTGAATGATCTTTTTTGCAAGCCATAATTTTTCGCTAAAAAGTTAATACTACTTCTTTTGTAATTTTCTGAGTAAATGAATCTAAGTTTGAAAGATTATACACACTTGGTATAATTGAAAATGCTTCTTCTAATTTGTTTTTTGCAGATAACCAGCCTTGTCCGTCTGTAATCCACACAAATTCAAAATTTTCGTATTGATTTATTTTGGGGGCAACATCAGAATACGCGCGTGCAACTTCATTAAGTTTAGAACCGCCGCCATTATAAAAATTTGTTTCAATCAAATAGGTTTTAACCTTAGTTTTTATCACAAAATCGAATCTTTTTAAATCTGCACCCAAGCTTGTTATCTCAGGAAACTCAGTGCTGTTTACTTCCTTTTTGTAGAAGATTTTCGCTTTATCAAAAATTAATGAAACAGCTTTTGACATATTTTCACCGCCTCTGTTTTTTCTTGCATTTGTGTCAAGTCCTACCTCAACACCAAAAACATAATCAACAAGATTTGTAATATTTTTATTTCTGAATACCTCACCTAATCCGGTATCTTCAATAAATTCATAGATTTTATCTGAAGTTTCAAAGTACGTGTCAAGCTGAACAATTTCACCTTCTCTATTGAATGTTTTTGCATTCTTGTTTTTTCTAACAGCAATCAAAATATCTAAGACCTCAAAAACCTTCGCATTTTCTTCAAATAATTCTTCAATTGCAAGTTTTAAATCCTCTTTTCCTATCAAATAGTTGAGCTGATTTAGTTTAATTGAAATTTTACTTAAATTGGTTTTAATTTTTCCAAAATCGGTAAAATAATCAAGGGTTGCGTTGGTTTCACTTAATTGTGAAATAAAAGTCTCAAATTGCTCTGACATATTCTAATTCTTCTGATGGTTGGTTGGTAATTAATAATTCTGTTAGTTTTCCTCGTTTTTCTGCATTTGCATTCACCATCCTAGTTGCAAAAACCCTTTTGATGCTAAATTGCTCATATAAATCGTCAAAAAAATCATCGTTAGGATTTTTACCTTTTACATCAGAATTACTTAAAATAAAATCATGTCCAAGTAAGTCAATTTTTTTACAAAAATTAGCTAATCGAATTTGTTCTAAGTCATTGAAATCTTCTTTTGCATATGAATTGAAACTTGAAGTTTCACTTAACGGTTTATAGGGAGGATCAAAATAAAAGAAACTATTATTTGTAGCATATTTTAATGTGTCCTCAAAATCTCCAGTCAATATTTCTACTTTTTGCAGAAGTTCGCTATCTGCAAAAATTGTTTGTTTGTCGCAAATTTTAGGATTAGCGTATCGTCCAAATGGGACATTGAAAAGCCCTTTACTGTTTACTCGATATAAGCCATTGAAACAAGTACGGTTTAAAAAGATAAATAATGCCGTATTCTCAATGGAGTCAAGTGATTTTGTGTTAAACCGTTCCCTTTTGTTCAGATAGTATTCTTTCCGTTTTTCTTCATCCAATGGCAAATACTCATCTTGAATTATTTGAAGATATTTAACTAATTCGGTCGGTGTTTCTTTAATTGTTTTATAAGCAGTTGTTAAATCTGGATTTATGTCATTAATAACCGCTTTTGTAATATTCGGGTATTGTTGTAAAATCCAGAATAAAATAGCTCCTCCACCAACAAAAGGCTCTATATAAGTAACATTTTTATTTTTAGCAAAATTCTCAGGCAAAGCCTTTTCAATGCTTTCAATTAGTTGGGTTTTTCCGCCAACCCATTTAATGAATGGTTTTGCTTTTATCGTCATATTTATTTTCTTTCTTGCAAATTTACAATTTTATTTTCGGTTTGCAGTATGCTGTCTGCGTGCGTTTTCTCAGCTTGCCCATAACAAGGGTTTTGCGTAATATCCCTATCAAGTGTCGTGATTAATTTTAAGTTTTTACTAAGGCCTACTACGCAAAGCCCCGATACGTTATACCCAAAAGCCTTGCAGCTTCGTCTGATTTTAGAATTTCTTTCCCTTCGAATTCATTTGTTTTTTC
>DAOSMC010000034.1:0-3257 GCA_035369485.1 Minisyncoccota bacterium
ATTTTAGAAAAATTAAAAGTTTGCTAAAATAATCTTAATGAATGATAAATCCCATATTATTCAAAATATTTTGCCGATTCTTTTACTGATTGTTGTTGGCTTCTTTATTTATTTCAATAGCTTCGGCAATCAAATGTTCTGGGATGATAATGACGGTATTTTAAATAACGCCTATATCAAAAATTGGCAATATTGGCCGAAATTTTTTACAGAAAATTTAATTGCTGGCTCCGGCCTTGTGAGCAATTATTGGCGGCCCATGCTTTTAACTGTTTTTTCTTTTGAATGGCATCTCTGGCAAGATAATGTTTTTGGTTATCATTTGATCAATACGCTTTTTCACATTTTTAACGCCATTTTGCTTTTTCTTATTTTAAAAATCTGCTTAAAGAAAAAATGGCCAGTCCTTTTTCTGACTTTAATTTTTCTGGTTCATCCAGCTCAAACCGAAGCTGTCACTTATGTTTCTGGTCTCGCGGATCCACTATCGGCTTTTTTCATTTTTCTCGGCATCTTTTTTTACCTTCAATTTCTGCAAAAAAATAAAAAAGTTTTCTATTGGCTGTCGGCGCTTTCTTATCCTCTCGCACTAATGAGCAAAGAAACCGCTATTATTATGCCTCTTTTAATTTTTCTCTTTGAATGGCTTTATAAAAGAGGAGAGCATTTTTCTTTTGCGGAAATTATTAAAAAATACGGACCATTTATTCTTATTGCTATTATTTATATTGTTTTGCGCTTAACGATTTTGAATTTTCAGAACACTCTTAATTTATATAATCAAGAAGATTTATTTACTTCGCGCCTTGATATTCGCATTCTCACATTTTTGAAAACATTGCCAATTTACTTAGGATTAATATTTTATCCTATCTCGCTTCATATGGAGCGAACAATTGAAATTCCGACTTCTTTAGCCGATCCTCTAGTGCTGGGTGGCATTGCCATTGTGTTGATCTCTATTTTTTTGATTGTGATGTGTTTCCGTCGTCGTCCTGAAATTTCTTTTGGTCTCTTGTGGTTTTTTATAGGGCTAGCCCCTGTTTCTAACATTTTGGTGCCCGTGAGTGGTTTAATTTATGAACACTGGCTTTACCTCCCATTCATTGGCATTTTCATTGCTGTTTATTATCTGATTGAGAAATCCATTACTCAATATCACTTAGAAAAATTACTATTAATTGTGGTGATCGTTTTGGTTATCTTTTTTTCTTGGCGAACAATTTTAAGAAATGCTGAATGGCGTGATCCTATTACTTTTTACAAACAAACGTTACAATACACGCCAGAAAGTTATCGTATTTGGAATAATTTAGGAATGGCTTATGATGATAATGGCCAGTATCTTTTAGCTGAAAAAGCTTATCAAACCGCTACAAGCATTGATCCTGACAATCCCATCGCTTATCATAATCTAGGCAATCTCTATTTTAAACTTAATCGATTGGATGATGCTGAAAAATATTTGCTTGAAGCTATTAAAAACGATTCAACATTTCATTATTCTTATATTTCCCTCGCCCGACTTTATTTAGCTCAAGGCAACCTCACTCATGCCAAAAATATTCTCCAAAAATATTTAGAGACGAACAGTCCTCGCGCCGACGTCCTATTACTCTTATCAAATATTTATGAAAATGAAGGCGATTTTGCTAATGCTCAGAAATATTTACTTGAAGCCCAAAAATTACAACTACAAAAATAAATTCTAAAAATAAATTTATAAAATGAAAAAACTCAGCATTATTATTCCTGTTTTTAACGAAGCAGAAACTATCCAAAAGATTTTAAGATTTATTGCAGTGTTGCCCCTTCATTGGGAAAAGGAGGTTATTGTGGTTGACGACGGTTCAACGGATGGTACCAGTGAAATTTTGGAAAAATTAAATCAGGAAGCGCAGTCATTTATTTATGTAAAGCATTCTAAAAATTTTGGCAAAGGAAGGGCTATTCGAACAGGCCTTCAATATGTCACTGGTAATGCAGTTATTATTCAAGATGCTGATTTAGAATACGACCCCTTTGATTATCAAAAACTTTTGGCGGAATTCGAAAAAGGCAATAAAGTAGTTTATGGTTCGCGTAATCTAGATACAAAAACTGAACGTGGCTATTTTTTTTATTTTTTAGGCGGTCGTCTGATCACTGCTATTTGCAATCTTCTTTATAGGTCGCATTTAACCGATATCAATACCGGTTATAAATTATTTGATGCAGCTCTTTTAAAAAATTTAAATTTAGAAAAAGATGGCTTTGAATTTTGTGAAGAAGTAACAGCAAAAATTTTAAAAAAGGGGATTCCTATTAAGGAAGTTTCTATCAATTATTATCCGCGTAGTTTTCAAGAAGGAAAAAAGATTAAAATAAAAGATGGATTAAAGGCCATTGAGACACTTTTAATTTATCATTTTGGCAAAAAAGAGTTATAATTGTTACAATATGAAAACAAAAAGGAAAAAAGTTGGTTTAGCATTAGGAAGCGGCGGACTCAAGGGATTTGCGCATGTTGGCGTAATTAAAGTTTTAGAAGAAAATAACATCCCGATTGATTTTATTGCTGGCTCAAGTATCGGCGCTTTGGTCGGTGGCCTTTATGCTGCCAATAAAGACATTAAGCAATTAGAAGAAATTATTTTTACAACTGATGTTAAAAAGGGATTAGGATTACTTGATCCTCGTTTATCAAAAGGTTTTCTGCGAGGCCGAAAAATAGAAGAATTTGTTAATCATTATCTTTATCGCAAAAATTTTGATGATCTCAAAATTCCTTTAGCAGTAGTGGCGACGAATTTACGGACAGGAGAAGCGGAAATTATCCAAAATGGCGATTTAAGTTCTGCCATTCGAGCTAGCATTTCCGTGCCCATTATTTTCCAACCCATTAAAAGAGAAGGCAAATTATTAATTGATGGCGGAATGACTATGCCTATTCCGATTAAGGTTCTCAAACAAATGGGCGCGGACATTGTGATTGCAGTTAATCTTTACAATGCCTTCGAGCGCCCAAAAAGATTTCCAAAAATTTCAATGTCACTCATTGGCAATGAAACATTGGAAATTATGCTTTATCAGATTACCAAAAGAGATATTGTTGAAGCTGATGTGGTGATTGCGCCGGATGTTGATGGTTATAGCGTCATTAAGGCTCTGGAACAGAGGCAAAAAATTTTTCATTTGGGCGAAGAAGCCGCTCGAGAAAAAATAAACTTAATAAAAGAATTAATCAGTTAAAAAATAACATTTTATTGTCATCCTGA
>DAOSMC010000035.1:0-1313 GCA_035369485.1 Minisyncoccota bacterium
AAAATAAGATGTTCCTCTTCGTGAGTTTTTTGACCTAAATCAGTAACAAGAGAATAGGCGTGTGAATTCAATTTGCGACTCGCCGTAATAGTAGGATCTAATTGTCTTACTGAGCCAGCCGCGGCATTGCGAGGATTAGCAAATGGTTTCTGATGTTTTTTAACTTGTTCTTTGTTTAGTGCCTCGAAATCTTTGCGATTCATAAAAACCTCTCCGCGAGCAATAATTTCACGCGGAAAATTTTTTTCGAGTCGAGCGACAATATGATTCAAACCTTCTTTTCTCAAATTAGCTATAACTTCTTCTTTTTCTAATAAACGCAGAGGTATGGCTTCGATGGTCTTTAAATTTTGGGTCACATCTTCACCGACATATCCATCACCACGAGTGGCACCACAAACAAAAATTCCATCTTTGTAATGCAGCTCAATAGCTAAACCATCAAATTTTAATTCACAATAATAGAATTTATCAGAGCGATGCACTTTACCGCCTAAAAAATCCATAAATCTTTTTTCCCAAGCGCGCATGTCATCTTCAGAAAAACAATCATTAAAAGAAAGCATCGGCGTCGGATGCTTTACTTTTTTAAATTCTTTCAATGGCTTACCGCCGATCCGCTGCGTAGGTGAATCGGGAGTGATTAAATCAGGAAATTGTTGCTCTAAATCAAAGAGTTCCTTTTTTAAAGAATCTAAAGCTTCCGGCGAAATCTCTTCTTTATCTAAAACATGATATAGATAACGGTGATAATTTATTTCTTTTCTTAATTTTTCAATTCTTTTTTTAGCCTCCTCTTTAGTAATTTTTTGATCCATACACGAAGGGTATTATAGAACGCCTAATACATCACTTCAAGAGCCCGATATGTATTGATGCTCCGACCAACTGAATAAATCACTAAATACCCTTCAGTAGTAGAAGAAACGCTGACTATAAAACTGGTGCCATTGTTCATAGTTGGCTCACGACCATCTTCTTCACCCGGATGATTAGCTTGATAAAGCTTCCACTCCAAACCACTTTCCGCTGCATAAAGTGCTTTGACTGATTCGCCGGTAAAGATCATGGATTTTAATTCGTATAACACCAATCCCCCCAAAGCCATACTAACCAAAAATGATGACATTAAAATAAGCATAGTGATTAACATCGCTTGTCCTTTTTGATTTTTTAATTGTTTCAATTGTTGCGTTTTCATTATTTTAACTTTCAGGTTGACGACTGCTTATAGTTGTCTCTAAATTCGTTTCTAATTGTTTGGCGCCTGCATAACTTGCAATTCTTAAAAGAATAGTCACCCGCACTTGCTG
>DAOSMC010000035.1:1413-3167 GCA_035369485.1 Minisyncoccota bacterium
GTCAGAAATAAAGCCGAAGCAACTAATGTTTCTACCATCGTAAATCCATTTTTAGTTTGGCAATCATTTTTTTTCATCTTAAATCCAATTAAAAAGATGATCTTCGACATTAATTTCAAACTCCCCACCACGATTGCTCCACTCAACAATAGAATTAACTCTAATTTCATCAGGCGAAATAACTTGAATTTCTATCCGCCGAGCATAACGCGTTTGACGAGTATTGTTATTAGCTTCGTAAGTATACAAACCTCGCACTGGATCAAGCAATAAATATTCTCCTGTATAAGGCGTTAATATAGAAGAATTATATTGAACTTGATAAACGCCTGCTGTTAAACCATCATTCCACCGCTTTTCAGTTATTATGTTGTTATCTCGAATGTTTCTCACAATTTCTATTCCTTCTTGAGCTAAATAAGAAGCGGTCAATCGACTGTAAGCCAGATCATGGAAAGCAACTGATCGATTAATCAAAGTAAGAACACCCGTAAAAGCAACCAAAATAATACCGATACTCACCATCACTTCCACTAAACTAAATCCTTTATTGTTTTTTATTTTTTCGTTTTTATTTTTCATTTTGCTTTTTCGCTTACCTACAGCAGCGTAAACAATTGCCATTTTTTATTTATATTCCCCACACTTGGCCCAGAGAATTAATAAAAATCTGAAATGCTGGATTGGCTTGATTGACTAGATTAAAATTAATCTCCGCCTGTTCCATTTCAGGAGGATCAAAAAAAACTGTCGGATCGGGTGGCATAAAAAATACCTGAGAAATATTAGCTGAGCTTAACACAAATTGATTAGTCACAGGAATAATTTCTACATCATAAGATCCTCTTTGATAAACATGATCGGAAGATTCACAATTACTGGCAACTTCAGTAAAAATTATATACCGATTGTTAGCCGTATCAAAATAAACGCCGTAACCGCAAGTATGCTCGCCATTCCAAGATTGAGCGGTGATGGCTAAATTTTTAGCTCGATTAATATCAGCAATCACCTGAGTGCGGGCTCTTAGAATTAAACTCACTTTATCGCCTTCACGGGAATATAAAATTAGAAGACCGCTTAATAAAATCACTATTGTTGTGACCACAAGCATTTCAATTAATGTAAAACCTTGGTTATTTCGCCTCATTCTTTTTATTTTACTCTTTTTTTTAGCGAATAAAAAGGGAGTTCTTATCCACAGCTCATTTGGTTGACTTTTATTTTTGGAGTATAATAAAGAAGAGGTAAGGTCGATTTTAATTTTTATCATTCCTTTATTATGGACGAACAAAATCAAAATCCTACTCCACAAGCAACGGCCGAAAAACCAAAAAAGAGTAATGCTTGGATTTGGGTCGTAATTGTGATTATTATTATTTTGGCCATCATTCTTTTGGCCTTATAACCATGAACGAAGCACCTGTTCAACAACCAAAAAAGGGCGGAAAAATATGGCATTGGATACTGACGATTATTTTGATTATCGTTGCCGCTTTGTTAGGCTATACCGCGGGACAGAATGCAGCTGTTCAACCAACTGTTTCGGTGGAAAAAGCAACTACTTTAGAACAAAATTATGGCGATGTACCTCCGGAAATCTTCCCTCAAGATTTTCCGTTTGAAGTTGGTACTTTATTGGTTCAATCGCTTGAAAAAACAGATAAAGAAACGGGAATCACTCATGCAAGCGTTGCTTATTATTCACAAAAATCCATTCAAGAAAATGCCGATAAATTTATTGCTTATCTTAA
>DAOSMC010000036.1:0-3068 GCA_035369485.1 Minisyncoccota bacterium
ATTGGGCCGGCTTCTATTGATTTAAAGTTGGGGCCAATTTTTAAATCTTTTAATGTATCAAAACATCATTTACTTGATATTAGAAAAGGGTTGCCAGATAAAGATTTTGTGATTACCCGAAAATTAAAAAAGGATGAGTGCTATATTCTTCATCCTAATTGTTTTGTTTTAGCCGCGACGCAGGAATATGTTATTGTGCCTGATGATATTATTTTACGCGTTGAAGGTAAAAGCACTTTAGCGCGAATGGGCATTTTAGTTCATACGGCGGGATTTGTTGACCCAGGATTTGAAGGCACGTTAACTTTAGAAATTTCTAATCAATCGGATCTGCCTGTAGCTCTTTATCCAGAAATGTATATTTGCCAGGTGGCAGTAGAATATTTATCTTCGCCAGCAGAAGTACCTTACAATAAAAGAAAGAAGTCTCTTTATTCCAAACAAAAAGAACCATCAGTGGCGAAAACTAAAAATCTTTTTGATTGGACAAGGAAGAAGTAGCTCATGAATTAATTCATGAATTAATTCATGAGCTAGAGTACGGAGGCTGGAAAAACTTCCGTAGGAAGTTTTTCCAGCCTCCGTGATTTTATATTTCACCTGATACCCTCTAGAAAATAGAACGGTAGAATTTAAAATTCAAAGCTTGTCCAAAAAATATCTTGTGAATAACTTTTTTGCTAAATCGACATAAAATTTGTATAATGAAAACGTATGAAAAACTCTTTTTTTATTTCAAATAATAGAGGGATTTCTTCTCTCGTCGTTATTTTAGTTACACTTGGTGTTATTGCTGCTGGCAGCGCTTATTTTTTAACACGGCCCCGGCTATTACCCACTCAGGAACCACCGGTAGATTTTAATCAGCCGGAAACCACGATTCTGCCTGATGAAATTGCTTTGCAAACAGAAAAATTGGTGATGGAATTAAAAATATCTTCTTTATCAAAATCAAAGGGCGCAGTTGATATTTTTTGGGGTCAACCTGGAGGATTTGTGGGCGGCCAAGTTCAAAGAGCAATCGTCACGCCCTTACAATTAGTTGATGGAATTAAAATTACCAATGGAACTAATGAAACTGTAGTTTTGAAAGAAATCAATAACGAAACTCGAGAATTGCTTCAGAACCTTTCAACCGGACATGCTACTCCTATTCTTTTATTGCCTGAAAAGTTCATAAAAAATGGAAAAGAGGAAGTAAAGTGTCAAAACAGAGATTTATTTAGCAATTCCATCAATAATATTTGTGTGTTTGAAACGCCCATTGAGATTGCACCAAAACAAACTCTCACCTTACGACCGATATTATTTGCTGTACCGAATTCATTATGGGAATGGGATTCTTCATCAATCAGCCGCGATAAAATTACTTTCCTTGATGGCAAAGAAACTAAAAATCTTTTATACATTACAACCGAAACGGGAAAACAATTCATTTTTCTCTCTAATGCCTTTCAAGAATATGATAATATTGCTCAAAGTCAGACTTTTAATATTGGCGGGCTAATTTTTGTTAATGTTAATAATCAAAATTTGGTAAATAATATTTTTGATTTTAAAACGAAAAACGGACAGAAAATTTTAGCTGAAGTTAAATCGGGAGAAGGCATTACTTTTAAAACTTTTGAATTAGAAATGACTTCGTGGCCTCCTGAAAATATAAAATTGGCCAAGGGGCAATTTGATGAAAGATTACTCACCTTCCAAGTCTTTCTTTATCGCAATGATTTGCTGGATCGAAAAAATATAACGGGCGTCTATGATGATAAAACTGCCGCCGCAATTAAAGAATTTCAGAAAACAGCAGGAATTGTAGAAACAGGAGAATTAGATAGTGCAACAATTTTTGCTAGCCGAGGATTTGACGTCGGCAAAGCACGTTGGGAAAACTATAGTGACGAACAAATAACATTAAGCTTAGATGCTACTCAACCCAATTTTCGCCTTTTTGCCATTGGCACTGAAGGTGTTAAATTAAATCCGGACTTTTCTAATTCTTCTCTCGTTACCAAAGTAATCAAAGAACCTGGTTGTCAAGAATCTGTTTGCACCATTAACGCTTATACCATAAATGGAGAGGCGATCTTTACGTTGGGAAGTGTTAATATATTAAACAATACTTCTCAAAATGTATCGTGTACTCTTACTCATCCTAATGGAAAATTACTAAAAAGTTTTCAGATAGCGCCTAATAATTTTTATATACAAAATACAACAGTTGAAGGGATTTCCGAATCAGCAATCTATCATCTCCAGTGTGGCAATAAAATTTTGGATATTGAATTATTCCCCTCAACCTCGGGCAGAGGATAAATTTTATGATTCTCTTCATATTAAGAAATTAATTATCAATCTCACTAAAGGTCGTAAATTAACATTATTTCTATGCTTAACAAAGGAAGTGCAAATATCATTCTTATTATTTTAGTTGTAGTTTTAGCTGGTGCAGTGACTTATTTAGCACTGGATAAAGAAAAAACTAGTCCTGAAACTATTACGAGTTTTTCTCCCACATCGATTCCATCTCAATCAGCTTCACCAACCCAAATACCCACCTCTCAACCCTCACAAATACTAATGGAGCAACCTGGAAAAATAATTTCTTTAACTTCAAATGGTGCCGAATGGAATGTAACTATTGAGCTGCTTAAACGTAATCCGGAATGGTTACCAGGCGTTGGAAATGAACCATTTTTTATAGATCAAAATGAGTCCTTAACAGTAAAAGCCTCTCAAGATACAAAGGCTTATTTGTGCGGGACACCATCGCCAACTAAAGATAATTGGCGGCCAACAACACCGGGTAATTTACTAAAAGAAGACTCTACGGTTTATTTTGACATTGATGTAAGTAATAATTTTATTACTGCTATTTATCAACAATGTTTGCCATAATAACGATGTTTGTCGATTAGATAAACGATTAGATAAAAACGAATAAGGAAAAAACGAATAAATTTTCTTCTTTTAATTAGGGCGTAATTTGTGGTTCAGCTCATGAATTAATTCATGAGCTGAATAGAGCGGCTGAAAACCGTGAGATCCTTCACTAAAATTCAGGATGACAA
>DAOSMC010000037.1:0-2901 GCA_035369485.1 Minisyncoccota bacterium
ATTTTATCAAGCATGTAAATGCATTTATTAAAAATTAAAATTTTCTTCGATTGTCCATTTAGACTTTAGGCTTCTATTATTTAAATAATCAAAAAATTCCTCCTATATTCATTTTTGATATTAATGGAGAAAAAAAATATGTCAATTTAAAATTTTATTGCCAATAAATTAGATAATAATTTTTTTTACCTCGTCTCAAAACCATTATATTTTCAATTAAACAATTTTGAGACGTTAACTTTAAATTAACATCAGTTACAATTTGTCCATTTAAGGAGATGGCTTTATTCAAAATATCTTCTCGGGCTTGGCGTTTAGAAGGGCAAATTTTAGCATTAACCAGCAAGTCAATGAGGTTCATTTCTTTTTGTTGGGAGATCGTATATGTCGGAACGTCATAGAGACCTTCTTTAATTTCTTCAGCGCTGAGATCGGAGAGTTGATTAGAAAACAGCGCTTCAGAAATTTTTTCTGCTTTTTTAAAGGCGGTTTCGCCGTGAACCATTCGTGTTAATTCTTGAGCGAGAGTTTTTTGAGCTAAGCGTTTTTCAGGGCTGTTTTTAACTTGTTTTTCTAACTCATTAATTTCTTCTTGGGAAAGAAAGGAAAAATATTTAAGAAATCCAATTACGTCATCATCGCTTACGTTAATAAAATATTGATAAAATTGATAAACAGAAGTTTTTTGGGAATTTAACCAAACCGTTCCTCCTTCGGTTTTTCCAAATTTTGTGCCATCTGATTTTAATAAAAGAGGCAAGGTAAGACCATAAACTGTTTTATTTTTTGTTTTGGCAATTAAATCAATGCCCGAAGTAATATTGCCCCATTGATCACTGCCGCCAATTTGCAGTTCGCAATTATAGTGCTCATTAAGCCATAAATAATCATAGGATTGAAGAAGCATATAGCTGAATTCAGTGAAAGAAATACCTGATTCCAAGCGGCTTTTAACAGATTCTTTAGCCAGCATATACCCCAAACTGAAATGTTTTCCAATGTTTCTAATAAAAGGTAATAATTTTAATTCTTTGAGCCATTGGTTGTTTTGCAGAATGGTTGCTTTTTGGGCGTGGATTTCTTCGTCAAAGATTTTTTCTAGTTGTTTTTTTAATTCAATAGTCCATTGTTCCACTTGCTCTTCAGAATTTAATTGGCGTTCGGATTTTTTTCCGCTGGGATCGCCGATTAAGCTCGTTCCATCTCCCAACAGAGGAATGATCTGATGGTTAAATTGAGCAAAGCGTTTGAGAGTAATTATTGGGAGAAGGTGTCCAATATGCAAACTGTCAGCAGTAACATCAAAACCGCAATACAAACTGATTGGTTGAGTAAGTCGATTTTTCAATTTATTAGCGTCGGTTGTTTGATTAATTAATCCGCGCCAGGAAAGTTCATCCCAAACATTTTGCTTCATACCATTTTATTTTAATTTTTTTTGAAAAATAAGTCAAAAAAATCCCTGATCAGTTGACCAGGGATTCTATTTCGTTTTGGATTAAATGCATAAAAGCATTTAATCCTTCTTTTTCTAGCAAATGGTCAAGAATTAATCGTTTCCTTGGAATAGTATTCAGCTTCTCGTAAATGTTTATGTTCTTTTTTTCAGCTTCTTTTTCAAAAAGCAAGCATTTCTTTTTTGCTTGAATCAATTCGGCCAACTTAAGCGATCTAGTGCGATCTATATACCAGAGACCATTGATAAGTTGAAATGCTCCATAGGGTTGAATTTCGTAATGGTTAGAAATCATCAATTTTCTTACGTACGAAAAAGGTGGAATATAGTCATTATGGATTGTGATTCCTGCTTCAATAAAAGAATTATGTCCAATAACAGCTGGGCCGATAATGGTAACATTAGCTCCGAGATATGTCTTTTTCTCAATAACAATCGGTTCACGACCTTGGCCAGTAGAGCTGACAAGCTTTACTCCGCTTTGAAGTGCAGAGAATTCATCTACGCGACTAAAATCAACAACAACTTGAGGAAAAAGAGTAACATTATTTCCAATAATGCTATCTTCAATAGAACAACCATTGGAAATAGTCACCCCATTTTTAATTCGGCTATCGCTAATGGTACTATTGTTTACGTAGCTGTTGTTGCCCAAAGAGGTTTGCTCAAAAGTTGAATTGATCACAACACTTTTTTGGCCTATAATCGCATGGAAGAGTCGGCTATCGAGCACACGACTTTTTTCTTTGATTGAGCAATGTTCTAAAAAGCTGTGAGACACAAAGCAATGTCGATGAATCTCTTGTGGTCCTTGGAAAATCACCGGAGGGATAAAAGCCGTATCTTCGCCAATAAAAATTAAGGGAAAATCATCCGGAGAGATTTCATCAGCAACTCTATCTCCAAATAGCAAATAATAAAGCAGGTCGTCTCTTTCGGCATACAAAAAATCTAGAAGCGGAAAAACTCTTTTCAAATCCATTTTTTACCTCCTTTATGTAGGTTTTAAGCAACCACTTTTAAATTAAACTTTTTTAATTTTTTGTCAATGGGATAAATTTACTAGATTATAAAAATTATAAAAAAGCAAAGAATTGCAAAAAAATCAAAAATTGATAAGATATAAAATATCATTTGAAGTATAGCAAAAGGTCATTTTTCTGTTTGGAAAGGGAGTTTAATAATGTGAAAAATGTGGGATGGGCCTGTAGCTTAGCTGGTAGAGCGCTGCATTCGCATTGCAGAGGTCAGGGGTTCGAGTCCCCTCAGGTCCACTATATAGGACATGAAGCAAGCCAACTGCTTGGCTTGCGTGGGGACGAGAAGCGCGCAGCGTTAGGCGAGTTTTCCAACCAAAGGTTGGAAAGGCGAGCCTCGCGAGCGGCGGCCTGCGAGAATTTGCCGTCAGGCAAATTACTTGTAGGAGAGTCCCCTCAGGTCCACTA
>DAOSMC010000038.1:0-2878 GCA_035369485.1 Minisyncoccota bacterium
TTCATTCCATTTTTCAACTTTCAACAAATTTGCATCTGTTTCAAATTTCGGGTCAGTAATTCCGTCAGTCATTAAAATTAATGCTGTGAAATCATCAACAATATCAAATCTCAGTCTCCTGTATAATTCTGTGGGTTGGGTTATCTCAGGCATTGTTAAAAAACGTGTCTGACCTGCATATTCACCACCATCAGATTCTCCTAGAATCTTTAAAAAATTAGTGTCTTTGTTGTAAATACCAATACCACCATCACCGACCCAAAATGCTCCAACGAACCATCCAAATTTAAATTTCTTACAAATTGATACTATTAGAGTCGTGGAATAATCTTTTAAAGGTTTGTTAGTTTTCTTTGCTTCTTCTTCAATGTTTTTTACTGCTTTAAACACTGAATTACCAAGAATGCCGTACAAAGAATCTCCCATTTTTTTTCTTCTCTCATCCGATTTTTCAGTGCTAAAGTCTTTGATTAGATTTTCAAATTCTTTCGTTTTTTCCTTAATTAGTTGTTCGCAAACTTCAACTACTGTTTTACATGCTATTTCAGAACCTTTTCTTGAGGATTTAGCAGAACCGGCACCATCAGCAACGGATAAAATATACCAATCAACTTCACTTATATATCTGATATTAAAATCATCATCACGGGGTTTACCTTCTTGGGCATGTGAACGACCTCTTTGGCTTGCAGCAACAATGTCTTTTTTATGGGTTTTTCCTAGACCAAATATATTGGTGGAGGATGTGACTTTTACAAAACATTTGTCGCTATCAGGTTTATAGTATTCAATGTCATTTGGAGTAGGAATATTTTTCCATAATGATTTAGGGTCTGGATTAATTATAAATGTGATTTGTCTTTCGAAGACCGGTTTCCCATCTGACCAATCTTTTCTCTTAATTTTTAGTTTTATTTTGTGGTCGCCAGCAGTGTTTGGGTTGCCTTTAATTTCATTTGTGTCAGAATTAAAAATTAGCCCAATTGGCTCTAAACCTTCAAACCAAAAATCGCCAATTTCTGTTAAACCGAGTTCCTCAATTTTAAATAGAAAGCAATAATCTTGATTTACTTTACCATTTGGAATAATAATGCTTTTATTCTTTATCTGTAATTCAAAGGAGTTAGAACTTTTATCTTTTATCTGTTCAACTTTTAAGGGTTCTGGTTCTGTTTTACTCTCTGCGATTATGGTATTTTCGTTCTGTATTAATGCTGGCTCGTTTTTATCGGATGTTATAATTGTTTCATTTTCTGCATCAATTTTTGAGTCTTCGTTTGTTTCAGTTTCTTCTTCTAACCCTACATTTATTTTTATAGCATCATCGTCAGCAATTGTATTAGTGTTTACCATAGAAAAATTTTGCCATGATGTTTTTATAAAGTCTTTTATTTCTGATTCCTTTTCGTTAAGGAATTTTGATAATTGTTCTTCGTCTTTTGCATCTATTTCAAGACTACCCATGTATTGTAAAATATCCATAACTACCCCCTTGTCCTGTTAATATTAATACTACCTTCTCCAAAACCAAATTTTGCTTCGATGCCGCACCAAGGACATTTACTAACTTCTTCTTCACCCGTACACATTATATTTCCACAGCCACAATGACTAAAACCAAATTGATTACCACAACAAGGGCAAGCAGGAAAACCAACTAATTCAGAGGTGTTTATTTTGATTTGATTTGAATCATTTTCGCACAAATCAAAGTAAGAATTTTCAACAGGATATGCACCAACGAGTTTATAAACTACCGTGTTTAATGCTAATTCTTTAAATTCGGATGGTGAAATTCTTTTTTGATACTTGATTAAATAGGGTCTTTTGGTGCTTTGACACTTGGCTAAAATAACAGCAAAATTCTCATCAACCTTTTTATTAAAACCCTTTTCAAGGTCAATTTTTGATAAATAACCATTTGTAATTGGTGCTAAATGCAAGCCATCATCTTTTGATTCCGATACACTTACACTACTCGTTTTGATAGAAGCTGTTACCCATTTAAAAAACTTCTTAAATGATTCAGAATCTGTATTTTTAAGCAATAGCACCTGGTCGGTAATTTTACCAAATATGCTCGTGTCAGTGTTGTCACCTAATGAGATTACTACAAGATTGGATTTTGATTTATATTTTTGATTCCATTTATCAAAGGCTGTTTCATATTTATCTGTAGGATTACCATCAGTAAATAAGAAAATAATTGGTTTCCAATCTCCCTTAATTTCGGGAGTAGTCTTTTGAAGTGACGAATCAAAATCATTCATTAAAAAATTCAGAGCATTTCCCAATGAAGTACCTCCACCTATTGGCAATTTGGGCGGATAAAAATTAAAAAGCTCAATTAAAGGTGTTATCTTTTGCACTTTACCTGCAAAAACTATTATTGAAACGTAAACAGTTTCCAACGCATAAGGGTCGGTTCTTAGTTCCTTAATTATAGTTGCAATACCTTCTTGAACTTGTTCAATGGGCTCGCCAATCATTGACTCAGAAACATCAATTACAAAATATATGGGTAATCTTCTCATAAAATGAATTTTAATGTTAATAATAGCAACAAGAGCAAAATTATTTGCGACATATCAACAGCAATGCCATTGCCAACTTGGGCAGGTTTAGCAATTTTCTTTAGAAAGTTTAAAAACGGATTAAAAATACTTTCAAAAAAATTGAAGGCTTTTAAGTACCTTCCGGTTAGCCTATTTTTATAAGGTGTAAGTTTAGAATACAGGAATAAACCTACAATCAATACATTAACTAATATGTATAAAAATAATCTCACAACAAATTATATTACAGAATGAACTTCCGGAGGTGGCGGTGGTAACAACATTTGGTCAGTAGCACCAATACTTCTGTTGCCAACACTAAC
>DAOSMC010000039.1:0-2216 GCA_035369485.1 Minisyncoccota bacterium
ATAGGAAATAGACTTTCACTATATTATAAACTCATACATCGATTTGAGTTTTTTTACTTTTGCGTTACAATAAAGTGGTATATGGCTGATTATCGAGAGGAAAATGTTAATATTTTTGCGGAAACTAATTTTCGCAATCAACGAACCAAATTTGGCATTAAATTAGATGACCGACGCAAACACATGTATGCTATCGGTAAAACAGGCATGGGCAAGACAGTGATGCTAGAGAATATGGCGATTTCAGATATTGAATCAGGATTTGGTTTAGCTTTTATTGATCCGCACGGCGAATCGGCCGAGCGTTTGCTTAATTTTATTCCAGAAAATCGCATTAAAGACGTGATTTATTTTTGTCCTCACGATACAGACTATCCCATTGCTTTTAATCCCTTGGAAACCGTTGGTGAAGAACACCGCCATTTGGTGGCGAGTGGCATTTTAGAAATTTTCAAAAAGATTTGGCCTGATGTTTGGAGTGCTCGTATGGAATACATTTTAAACAATTGTTTGATGGCCTTGCTTGAATATCCAAACTCCACACTTCTAGACATCATGCGTCTTTTATCCGATAAAAAATATCGCGAGTATATTATTTCAGGATTAACCGATCCAGTGGTTAAAAACTTTTGGCTTAATGAATTTTCGCGTTATCATGATAAATTTCAAGTAGAAGCCATTGCTCCAATTCAAAATAAAGTAGGTCAATTTTTAACCAATCCATTAATTAGAAATATTGTTGGTCAGCCCCAATCATCATTTAATATTCGTCAGATCATGGATGAAGGAAAAATTCTCATTGTGAATCTATCTAAAGGAAGAATTGGAGAAACAAATTCAGCGCTTTTGGGCGCAATGATAGTTACAAAAATTCAGCAAGCCGCAATGAGTCGCGCTGACATTCCCGAGAAAGACCGTCGCGATTTCTTTTTATACGTTGATGAATTTCAGACTTTTGCCACCGAGGCCTTTGCTAATATTTTATCCGAGGCTCGTAAATACCACCTTTGTTTAATTATTTCGCATCAGTATATTGCTCAATTGCCCGATACAGTGAGGGCAGCTATTTTTGGCAACGTGGGCACTTTTATTGTTTTTCGCGTTGGAGCTGAAGATGCTGAATGGTTAGAAAAGGAATTTGCGCCGGAATTTATGGCTAACGATTTAGTTAATTTAGGTAAATACAATATTTATCTTAAATTAATGATCGATGGTATCACTTCCAAAGCATTTTCGGCCGTGACATTGCCACCGCGACCAATTCCGGAAATAACTTTTGTTAAAGAAATTATTGAAAACACTCGTCAAATATATTGTCGGCCACGCGCAGAAGTAGAAAAAATGATTAGCGAAGAATGGGCGCCAATAGAAACATTAGACCTAAAAGAAGAAAAAGTTAAAATTGAGAAGCCCAAAAAGAAAACTTTTGTTGATTTTTGCTGGGTTTGCGGCAAAGAAACCGAAGTGCCTTTCGAGCCCGATGGCAAAAGGCCAATTTATTGCAAAGATTGCTTGAGAGGTGTAGAAGCGGGCGAAATTATTCCGCCCCTCAAGCCGCTCCATTTAGAAACCAAAGTAGTTAAAGCATTAGAAAGTCATGCGAAAAAAATAGCAGAGAAAAAGCCGAATGAAAAACCGAAATTAAAAGTTGATGTTGATGAATTAAAAAAAGCGCTTCGTGAATCGCTTTCCAAATTGAGTAATCAAGAAGAAAAAAAAGAAGGCGATCATTAGAAATAGGCCTTGGATTTATGCGAGTGATTGTTAAAGTAAAACCCGGCGCTTCTTTCAACAAAATTATTCAAATTGATAGCAATCAATTCGAAATTTTTACGACTGCTTCGGCAGTAAAGGGTAAAGCCAATAAGGCCGTTATAGAAATATTAGCAGAATTTTTTGATGTAGCACCTTCGCGAATATCTTTGGTTAAAGGCGCTAAAACTAAACAAAAAACTTTTGAAATTAATTGACACGTTGCAAATATTTTTTAAGATAGAATGCAATATTAATCAAAGAAACAGCATCTTGTTATTCCGAATATTTTTTGTCATTCTGAGCATTTTATTTCTGTCATTCTGAGGGCCCACCAGGGGTGGGCAGGCGCAGCCCCCCGCCTAACCGGCGGGCAGGGAAGAATCCCCCGAAAAGCTGGCATGAGATTTTTCGGACTATATCCTTTTAACTTTTGTCTATGTTAGGAATCAATGATTTAAAAC
>DAOSMC010000040.1:0-2081 GCA_035369485.1 Minisyncoccota bacterium
AATACGCAACTATTACTGCATTGCGTGGGATTCTTCGCTGACGCTCAGAATGACAGAAAACAAAAACGCTCAGAATGACAACAATAAAATAATCAGAATGAAGCGAGACTGCAAAATTGCCAAAAGCAATTTTGCAGTCTCGCTTCATAATTTTAACTTTTAAATTTTTATTTGCATCTCTTTTCGCTATTAGTTATAATTAAATTAAATAATTAAGGTCGTCTAAAAAATTCAATAATATGCGTTTAGAAAATAAAATTGCGATTGTCACTGGCGCCGGATCAGGCATTGGTCGCGGCATTGCTCTTACTTTTACCAAAGAAGGAGCAAAAATTGTAGTGGCTGATTATGCTGAAGCTGGCGGCAAGGCCACGGTTGAAGAAATTAAAAAAATGGGCGGAGAAGCCATTTTTGTTAAAGCAGATGTTAGCAAGGCCGATGAAGTGAAAAATATTTTTAACGAGACGATGAAAAATTTTGGCCGTGTTGATATTTTAGTAAATAATGCCGGCATCTTCCGCACTGGTAATTTTCATGAAATGGCAGAACAAGATTGGGATGCAATAATAAATATTAATTTGAAAAGCATGTTTCTTACCATTAAAGAAGTCGCCCCAATAATGTTAAAACAAGGTAAAGGAAAAATTATTAATATAGCTTCTATTGCTGGCCTCGTTGGATTTCCTTTAAGCGGCGCTTACTGCGCTTCAAAAGGTGGCGTAATTGCTCTCACTAGAGAATTATCAATGGAGTATGCGCCAAAAAAAATCAATGTTAATGCCATTGCACCGGGCGTTATTCAAACAGCAATGACAAAAGATATGATTAATGATCCGAATACAAAAAAATATTTAGAAAGCTCAACACTTTATCCTCGCTTGGGCGAACCAAATGATATTGCAAATGCCGCGCTTTATTTAGCTTCAGATGAATCAGATTTTGTGAATGGCGAAGTTTTAGTAGTAGATGGCGGGTGGGTTGCTCAATAAATGCGGTTGATATGGATCTCAAAAAAATTTATCTCCAAAGAAATAGGTGGAGCCATAAAGGTCAATTCGGCTATGTTTTAATAATAGCTGGCAGCGAACTTTATACGGGCTCGCCTATTTTTAATTCTCTTGCCGCTTTGCGCAGTGGAGCTGATTTAGTGACTGTCATTACTCCTTACAGAACTGCTAATGTTGCCAGCGCCTTTCTGCCAGATATTATCAGCTACCCTTTAAATAAAAATCTCAGTCGGGAACATATTCCAGTAATTATCAGACTCAGCAAAAAATTTAATAGTTTAATTATTGGCGGGGGTTTAAATCGCGATAAGGACACATTCAATGTTGTTCGAGAGCTTATTAAAAAAATTGATCTGCCAATGGTGATTGACGCTGAGGCGATTCGCGCTTTGAATCAACATCAACAGATTCTTAAAAATAAAACAGCAGTGATGACACCACACAAAGAAGAATTTCGTATTTTAACCGGTGAAACAGTAGCCGATGATATTGCTGATCGCAAAATAAAAGTTAAAAAATGGGCTCAAAAATTGCATACTGTTATTCTATTAAAAGGGCATGCTGATGTTATCTCAGACGGAAAAAAGACAGTGATTAATAAAACCGGCTCGCCTTATATGACTAAGGGTGGTTTTGGTGATACTTTAGCTGGTGTGTGCGGTGCTCTTTTGGCAAGAAATATTAACCCTTTCCAAGCTGCTGTTGCCGCTGCGTTTATTAATGGAAAAGCTGGCGAACTAGCAGCTCAAAAATATGGCGAAAGTGTTTTAGCCAGTGATGTTTTTGATTTCATTCCGCAAGTAATTAAAAAATTTGCTTGATACATTTTTCCCTTTTGCCATCCTATTTTTTATTGTCATCCTTTTTTTCGGCGTCATCCTGAACGGAGCCTGCCCGCCCTGCCTACCGCAGGCAGGCGAACAGGCGGGTGAAGGATCCCATGGCTTTTAGCACTCTTTTGTCATCCTGAGGGTAACACCCGAAGGATCCCATGGCTTTTAGCAATGCGCAACAATCACTGCTGTGGATGAGATTCTTCGGACTTCGTCCTCAGAATGACCGTGGGGATTTTGC
>DAOSMC010000041.1:0-2030 GCA_035369485.1 Minisyncoccota bacterium
TTCTTAAAGAAAATCCCCGCCGTATATCATCCTAAGTGTTTCTTATCATTCTGAGATCTTGCCCGCCGGTTAGACGGACAAAGGATTCCCCGAAAAGATTGTATGGAATCCTCCTCTTCACTCATGATAACAATGAAAGTAAAAACTGAACTTTCACTACGTTTTTAATTCAATCTGTCCTTAAATATCTTATAAATATCTAGTTTTTTGGGTTTGTTATTATTAAAAACGAGAAGAACAAAAAACTGATGCCAATCAAAAACTTTCTTAGTTATTTCCTTCAATAATTGACTATCAATTTGATGAGAAATACTTGCATAAATTCTTTGATCAATAACTCGTTTTTCTGTTAATAAATTCTCTTTGATGAAATTAAATTTTTTTTGATTGTCTTTCCAAATTATTTTCTGAGATTGTTGGATTTCTTTAATACTCCGGCGGATCTCTTTTTCATTAATAATACTAGAATTGTGTTTATTAAATTCTATTTCTTCTTTAAAAATTTGGCAGGTTTTTAAAAATTTTGATGCGTCTGATAGAAACAAAATAAATGTAAAACCAGCGTGATGAAAAAATTGATTGGCATAATAAATTGAATAAACACCTTCTTTTCTTAATCGTTTAAATAGCGTATTCCGAGAATTTTCAAATAATAAACTACATAAAATATTTAAGCTTATCCGTTGAATTAAATTTTCTTTTTTAATCTCAAAAGTGGGAAAAATAAATAATCCATAAATTTTATTTGCAGGAATGTTTTTTGTACAAAGAGTTTCAAATTGAAATTGATTAATTTTGCAATGCTGAAAATCATGACCCTTGACTGGAATAGATGGAAATCGACCGAATACTCGAGAAATCGGATTGCGACCCTTAAAAACAAGCCGCTTATGAAATTGATGAGCTCCAATAAAACAAACGGGTTGATATAATTGACGATAAAGATTTTGAATATCCTGAAGTCCGATTTTTTTGATTGTTTGGATAGAATAAACGCCTGATTGAAAATAGGGGCAATTTTGGAAGGGCTTTGCATTTATAATTCGGTGTCCAATTTGATTAGATAATTTATCTTGATTTTCAACAAATTCATTAATAACTGCTCTTTTTTCACTAGAAAAAATGTCATGCCGCTGAAAATTACATTGGGAAAATAGACTTAGACATTGCGATAAATCATTCAAAAATGTTTTAACTCTAAAACCAAAATGAATAACAATCGACTCAGCATCAACAAATCCTTTAATTTCTACAGAACTATTACTGCATTGTTCTTTCAAAAGTGCTACCAAATAGTGCTCCAATAAATGGGCACATTTTCTATCTTTCGGCTTTAAATAAAGATGAGAAAAAACGAAATCGCAAAAAATCTCATTTGAACGTTGAGAAAGATTAATCCAAAAAATCTTTGGTTTATGGGAAACTTGTTGGTAATCCTGTTTGAACATTCGTTTTATTATACCTTGTAACCCAATAATTGCAAAAAGAAAAGAGGGCGATGAACCCTCTTTAATATAATTTAATATACTTCATCAAATTTAATCATCTTTATTAGTCCCAAAAATTTTGGACAAAATATTTGAGAGGATGCTCCTATTCCGCGGATCGTCTTTACTAATTTCTGTCCCATAAATATGGACTTTCTTCCCGGTTGAATCATAGGAATCCCAACCAACCGAACCGTCCCGATGCTGATGAAATTTACTCAAAGAACCCGTTTTATCATTGGAATTATGGTCTTTCCCCATTCCTTAATCACCTCCTTTGTCTTGCATAAATTTGTCCAGTTCTGAATACCGGACAGCAAGACATATAGATCCTTATTCATCTTTTTAAGAATCTATTTCCATTATACTCCCCATTTTTCTTTTGTCAAATGCCAGAAAGAATTAAAAAGTGAATGGTTGGATTGACACGCTGTGGCGATTTTCTTTAAGAAAATCGCCACAGCGTGTCATTCTTGGGGCTTTTCCAACTGTCATTCTGAGGACCACCAAAGAGGGCGGGCTTCAACCCCTGCCTACCGGCAG
>DAOSMC010000042.1:0-1533 GCA_035369485.1 Minisyncoccota bacterium
TCTCTATGAATTCCATTCGTTTCCGATGGTTTTGTAGCATTACGCCCAACGGTCGGTGGTTTGGGCTGCTGGGGAGTAAATAGCCAGCGGCGTCATCCCACGTTAAAACTATACTAAATTACTAAAAACTTTCGTATCTGCATCATCAGCCCCAGTAGGCTAAACCACTTGTTAGCGTTTCGTGCATTAAAATTTTTCTGTCTTTATCAAATGTTGTCTAATTACTTCGCCCATAATTTTCAACATTTCATTACTCACATCAGCACTTAATTGTCTAGTGTGAATTACAAGTTTTGATTTGTCAGGATTATGGTGTGTAAAGAACCAATTGGTTTTATTAAACCAATATTTTCCTTTTTCATCTCCATCGTAAACTACATTAAAAATTTCGTCAATTTCCCTCGTTTCAGAGTTATTTTTAATGTAATCAGAACAAGCTAATACTATAACTGGGAATTCTTGAATGAAGGTAGAATTTTTAAACAATAATTTTCTTTCATTTAATCCACTTTTATTAGCTGCAGAAGTTGTCTTTGCTGGTGAATCATTAATTTCAGTAGTAAATATTGATTGTAAAAATTCAACTCTGTACTTTTCAGTTTGTTTATTCCAAATGTAATCTGAAAGTAATTGATATTTACTCCAAGTGTTTTTACCCCAATTTTTTCTTAAAGGATGGTTTTCATCCACAGTGTAGGAGTAGCATTCTTCTGTATCATTATCGAGATGACATTTCCATTCAGTAGCATTTTTTAGATACCAATTCCTGCCTACAGTATCGGTTGGGGCTATTGCAGATTCCTTGCCAATAAAAAGAATTTTTGCATTTGGATTTCCTGTTCCAATAAAATACTTGTCAAGACCTTCTCTGACAAAAATACGGAATGATTCACTATACATAATCTATGCAGCTGATGCTATTATTAAAATTAAGAAGATAAAAAGTATTACTGTAACAATAATAATATTCTGTCTAACTTCTGCTTTTTTTGCTTTTTTCTGAATTTTTTTAAACGTATCAATCCTGTTTTGATAAAAACTTATACGTTCAGAATTTGCATTAATAAATTTGAGTTCTCTTAGGACTTGTTCAAATTTGTTAAGAACTGCATCAGGATATTTATTCCTTATTTTTGCTTTTTTCTTTTCTTTATCTTTTTCTGGCTCCCAGCTATTAGATTCTAAAAGAGTTTCTAAACTGTTTAATAAATTAACAATTGCTCTTTCATTATCTGGCATTTGAATAGCAACAATTTGGTCTACAGAAGAATTAACAGCTCTATCTAGAGCATACAAATCGTCATTCTCAGCTTTTTCTTGAATTATTTTCATTTTTTTATCTTCAAGTTCGGCTTTTTGTTTTTTCGATTCAACTCTTCTGTAAGGAGTAGAATGCTTATCTCCGAAAATGATATTGGAAACAACTTTGCCTGCATCTCTTCCAATTTGCCTTTTAAATGAATCCGATACTTTTCCCATTATTGTAAAGTTTAATTGTTATATGAATCGTCTCTTTGCATGAACGCTAACGGT